>JAJXXG010000264.1 GCA_021781255.1 Acidobacteriota bacterium | reverse complement strand
ATCTTTTATGCCTTGCGCTTTCTGCTCGGCGCGGCAGAGGCAGGCTTCTTCCCCGGCATCATCCTCTATCTGAGCCTCTGGTTCCCTGCACGCCACAGAGCCGTTGCGGCGGCTGCGTTCATGGCCGCAGCGCCGCTCTCCACCGCAATCGGCTCGCCCATCTCCGGGGCCATCATGGAGATGCCGCCGCTAGCCGGGCTGAGCAACTGGCAGTGGCTCTACATTCTGGAGGCGCTCCCGGCCATTGTGCTCGGCCTGCTGGTGCTGCGCGTCCTCACAGACAAGCCGGAGCAGGCAACGTGGCTGCAAACCGACGAACGCGACTGGCTGGTAGCCGAGTTGGAGCGGGAGCGCTCAACCAGGGCTGCCGACGCGGGACACGTCAGCGGAGCTTGGGCGGCGCTGGGCAATCCACGCGTGCTGGCGCTCTCGCTCATCTATCTGGGCACTTCGGCGGGGCTGTACACGCTGGGGCTGTGGGCGCCGCTGATCCTGCGGCAATTCGGATTCACTCCGCTGCAGACCGGGCTGGTGAACGCCGTGCCAAGCCTGGTGGCGATTGTGGCCATGATTGCGTGGGCGCAACACTCTGACCGCACCCTGGAGCGAACCTGGCACGTGGTCATCCCCTGCCTGCTGGCCTGGGCGGGCCTTGCGTGGGCAGGCGTTGCGCAAACCGCGCTCGCCGTAGTGCTGGCCTTGGTGATTGTGAACGTGGGCATCAGCGCCGCAAAGGCTCCGCTATGGGCCGTGCCCAGCGCGTTTCTCTCCGGCGCCAGCGCAGCAGCCGGCATCGCGCTCATCAACTCCATCGGCAACCTCGGCGGATTTATCGGGCCGTTCCTGATCGGCTGGCTCAAGCAGAAGTCGGGCAGCTATGCGGGCGGCCTGTTTGCCGTCGGCGGACTGCTGGGGTTATCCGCCGCCATGATGCTCGCGCTCAGTTACCAGACTGCGCAACGGCGCGACGGCGGCGCAGGCGGAACAGAACCGTAAGCGCCGTGACCGTGCCACAGGTAAGCAGGCTGGCAGCCATGCCGATCACCAGCGAAAGGTCCTGCTGGTAGTAGCCGTGCACGATGCCCAACGCCTGAAGAATGTTGAATCCGCCAAACGTAATCAGCGAGATGCCCTCGTCGCTCTTCTTGCGCCACACCGCGAGCGCCTGCGGAACAAACAGCAGCGCGTTGCCAAGCAGGCCCACGCCAAAGATGATGGCAATGATTTGCTTCATGCGTTCAACCTCCGCAGAGCGTACATAAGGGGTAACTCCATCGTCTCATTCTGAGCCAGTCGCGCATGTCCCGCGCATCGGGGACCTGTAAAATTCGGAGAGGATTGGGACACGCGAAGCTATGAGTTACTGGGATCAGGTAGCAGAGGCAGCCGCGTTTTTGCGCAGCCGCATGGGCGCATTCAAGCCGCACGTAGGCATCGTGCTGGGGTCTGGACTCGGAGCAGTCGCCCGCGCGGTGACCGAGGCAATCGAAATTCCCTACAGCGAGATTCCCCATTTTCCGCAATCCACGGTCGAGGGGCACTCCGGCCGGATGGTGATTGGGCGCCTGGGCAGCGCCCCGGTCATTCTGCTGCAGGGCCGCGTGCATTTCTATGAGGGCTACTACCCGTCTGAAGTCACCTTCCCCATGCGCGTGCTGGGAGTGCTGGGCGTCCGCGCCGTCATCCTGACCAACGCCGCGGGCGGCATTCAGGAGGGCTACCGCGTCGGTCAGCTCGTAGTCATCGCCGATCACATCAATCACATGGGGTGGAACCCGCTGGCCGGGCCAAACGAGCCGCGTTTTGCCACCCGCCCGGGAACCGGCCTGCGTTTTACCGACATGACCGAGGCCTACAGCAAGCGGCTGCGCGAGATGGCGCAGCGAGCAGCACAGGACGAGGGCTTCACCATGGACGAGGGCGTGTACCTTGCCGTCAGCGGGCCCAGCTTTGAGACCCCCGCTGAGATTCGCGCCTTCCGCGCGCTCGGGGCCACGCTCGTCGGCATGTCCACCGTGCCTGAGACCATCGTGGCACGTCACATGGGCATCGAAGTGCTCGGCATCTCCTGCGTCACCAACCTGGCGGCCGGCCTGGGCGAAGCACGCCTCAGCCACGAAGAGGTCTTCGAAGCGGGCCGTCAGGTGGAGCGCAAACTCGCGCGACTGCTCGAGCGGCTCACCCTGTGGATCGCCACCATGGTGGAAGCCGAGCTGTAACGAAACTCCCCGCGCCGAGAAGCAATTCAAGCACTCGCCGACAATGACCCCGGCTTCTTCTGGCTGCTATCCTAGGGGCGCGTTCAGCATAGGTCGCAGCACCATTCGACTCTGACTGGCGAGGTAATCGAGAGATGTTGAAGACTGTCGCAGAGCGGTTAAGCAGGGGCCGCTCGTTTCGCCGCCGCCTGCCGTCGGCTTACGGCGGTTGTCGCATGCACATCAGCCCTGAGTGCGGCCTGAGCTACTGGTTCGGATTACAGCCGTCCGCAAAACTGCTCGACAATGCAGCCGAGACCATTCGGCCCGGCAATATCGTCTGGGATGTAGGCGCGAACATGGGCCTGTTTTCCTTTGCCGCTGCAGGATTGGCTGGCCCAGGCGGCCGCGTCTACTCGTTTGAGCCGGATACAACGCTCGTCCACCTTCTGCGCCGCTCCGCGCGCTTGAATCCCAAGGCTGCACCGGTAGAGGTAATCCCCTGTGCTGTGTCAGACTCCGTTTCCTTGGCCCGCTTCAACATCGCTGTGCGCAGCCGCGCTTCCAATTATCTTGCTGGCTTCGGCGCAAGCCAGGCAGGCGGAGTTCGCGAAACCCAAGCCGTCCTCACCGTCTCTCTCGACTGGATGGCGGAGCGCATACCTGCCCCCGACGTCCTCAAAATCGATGTCGAAGGCGCGGAACTGGGTGTCTTCCGCGGCGCTGTCCGCCTGCTGGAAACCCATCACCCCGTCATCCTCTTCGAATCGCATCCGCAGGATCGCGATGAGGTCTCGTCGCTGTTATTGAGGCTCGGCTATACGCTGTACGATAGCGATCTTCCAGCCACACGCCGCCAGCAGCTCAGCGCGCCAGCCTACAACACGCTTGCCGTTCCTTCCTGAACCGTCCGCCCATCCGCCTGCAATTGCTCGCAGCTACTCCGTGTAGTAACCCGAACCCACGATGTACGTGTCCGGTCCGTGCACAACCTTCTTCACATAGGTCAGTTTGCGTGCCGGCGCATTCTGTCCCGGCTTGTACCAGTAGTAGTCCACCCACGCGTTGCCATCCTTCGTGGCAGCGGCAATGCACTCCTGCACCACGGCCTTGCCTTTCACATCGCGCACGTCCATCAGGTTCTTGCCTTCCAGGCTTGGCTGCCCACCATTCACCAGTTCCATTCCGTCCAGGCTGTCCACAAACACATAGGTGTCCATAAAGACGAACGGCCCGGTCTTGTCGCGCAGCTTCGCAAATCCGTCCTTGCCCTCTGCCGCAATCACCGCGGATGCGTGATTGACCATGTCCTCAATAAACGCCTTGTCCATCTGCATCCGGTAGATGCCGCTGCCCACCATGTACTGCTTGCCCGAGGGATACGTCACCCGCTTCACAAACGCGGACTTCCAGATCGGAAAGAGATTTCCCGGCTCTGGATACATGTAGTGGATCCAGCCCTCGCCGTCCGTACTGTTTGCCGCATCCAGAAACATCCTTCCGTACGGCCTGCCGATCACGTCCTTCGCATCCGCTGCATGTTGGCCTTCTATCGACTTGTCCGTCGCATGAAATTCTCTCGCGCCATCCATGGTCCAGATAAAGAAGTACGTGTCATCCCGATACCACTTCGATCCCTTCTCGCGCATCTCGGGATACGCCAACTCCCCCTTCTGCTCCAGCAGCGTTGCGCCGTCGCGTACCAGCGTCATCAGTTGCGGCGCGGTCATGCTTGCGCCCATCTCCACCGCCTGCGGAGCATCCGCCAGGTACACGCCGCATCCCACCAGCACCCACTTGTCGCCCATCTTCGCCTTGCTCACATAGGCGCTCTTCTGCGTGGAGACACTCTCGCCCGGCTTCGGCCACATATAGTCCACCCAGCCCGAGCCCTTCGTCTGCACCACCGTCATCATCTCGCGAATCAGCGGCTTTCCCTGCGCGTCCTTCAGGTCCATCAGGTTGCGACCCTCCAGGTTCGGAAATCCCGGATTCACAAGATCCACGCCCGCTGGATCAAAGACGAAGATATACGCATCCTTTGCAATAAACGGCCCTGTCGGATCGTGGAACCGCGCAAACGCAGCCTGCCCGTTCGCCTCAATCTGCCCCACGGCGTCCTTTACGGCATCCACCACAAACGCCCGCTCCATCCGGTCGTTGTACATGCCCGCGCCCACAATGTACTTCTCCCCCGCGGGGTCCGTAACCAGTCGCACATAGGTGCTCTTCCATCGCGGCAGCATCCCGCCCGGCACCGGCCACTCATAGTGGTACCAGCCATCCTGCTTGCTCGGCAGCGACGTCGCCACCCCAATCAGTCCCTGGATAATCGGCTTCCCATTCACGTCCTGCAATCCCAGAACATTCTTCCCTTCCAGCTCCGGATCCGGATGCACCAGCATGTTGCCCTGCGGATCCAGCACAAAGATGTACATCTCGCCCTGCCGCCAGCGGGTATCGGCCCCGCGCAGATCGCTGAAGGCGGCCGTCCCTTTCGTGCGCAGCAGGTCACTTGCATCGTTCACCAGCACCACCAGGTCGCGCGTCTCCTGGTGTTCATAAGCTTGAGCCAGATCGGCAGGAGTCGTCGCCGCACGGCCGGCAATCGATACCCCCATCAGCACCGCCGCCAAAGGCGCCAGCCACAATACGCGGGCTGTTCGTAGCGTAGGCATACACACCCCCTTACACGTTGGGTATTCACGAACAGCCCACCATTCTTTGTTCATCCTTGCAATACACCGGTGACCATCGTCACCGCTTCCGGTGATTCAATCCCACGCGCCGGTCCCTTTCATCCCGCTTTGCCGCCTCGCTTCGCAGCCCACAATCCAGGGCGCAAGAGGTCATTCTTCGAAGCCATTTATTTTCAATTACTTACATTTGCGAAGAATTTTCCGCATTTTCGCTAACCTTGAAGCATGTCAAACCACGCACCACAACCAAAGCTGGCAGCCAGGAACTGGAAGCAAACAGACAGGGGTACCCCCACCCCCCCCTGAAAATTTTGTTTTCCACAGAAAATCGTGCGAAAAATTACGAGCTCCAACCCCGACCAATCCAGTCCGCCTTCGCTCGCATGCTGACTGGCCGGGTGCCCCAGGTCTCGCCGTTGAGACCTGGGATCGCACTGAACCCAAATCCTTCCACGGAGATCTGAAATAATCGGAGATCGAAACCTCTACAGCACATGAGACCGGTGATCGGCATCGCGGGAGCCTCGGGTTCGGGCAAGACGACGCTGGCGCGCGAGTTGGCGCGTGAGCTGGGCGGCTTCCACTTTCCGCTCGATAACTACTACCGCGATCTCTCGCACCTGGCGATGGAAGAGCGCGCGCGGCAAAACTTTGACGACCCGGCCGTAATTGAGAGCGATCTGCTGGCCGCCCACGTTGCCGGGCTGGCCCGCGGCGAAACGATCAACCGCCCCGTCTACGACTTCTCCACCCACACGCGAATGGCAGACCGCACTGAAGCCGTGCGCGCCACCGGCTTTCTGCTGGTCGAGGGGCTGTTTGCGCTGCACTACCCGGAGTTGTTGCCGCTCTACCATCTGCGCATTTACGTGGATGCGCCGGACGCGGTGTGCTTTGAGCGGCGGCTGCTGCGGGATACGCAGGAGCGCGGCCGCAGTCCGGAGTCGGTCCGCGCGCAGTACGCAGCCACCGTGCGTCCGGCCAGCGAGGCCTACGTGCGGCCCTCCGCGGCCAACGCCGACCTGGTGGTGGACGGAACTGCGGCACTGGACTGGAAGGTAGAGCAGGTGCGGGCCGCGCTGCGGCGACGCGGGCTGCTGTAAGAACCGTGCCATCCAGTTCCGCCAGACGCAGGAAACCACGCGTCCGAGAAATTTGAATCCGGCAAGGCGTTTTTCGATCCAATCAAATGCGCCCAAAGTGGGACTGCAAAGCAAACCCCAATGGGGCTATGCTCACCAAACGGCTAACGAAATTGGTTCTTTTTACCGAAGATTTACAGGAATGCCACCCGCGATAACGGGTGGAATGCATAGGGTGAAGAAGATGCTGAAAAGATGGCTTGAGGTACGGAAAGGACAGGCGGCCGGTTGGCTGCGGCAGGGAATCTCGCCGCGGCGGCTGGCGCTTACGCTTGCCCTCGGCTTCGCCATCGGCTGTATCCCCGTGGTCGGCATTCCCACGGCCCTGTGCCTGGTGCTTGCGCTCATGCTGCGCCTGAATGTGGGCGCCATTCAGGCGGCCAACTACATCGCCATGCCGCTGCAAGTCATGCTGATTCTCCCCTTTGTGCGCCTGGGAAACTGGATGTTCGCCAGCGGAGCACAGCCCGCGCTCACGCACGGGTCCGGCGTGTACATGGCCCGGGAGTTCGGCAGCATGGCCGGCCAAGCCATGGCAGCCTGGCTCGTGATCGCACTGCCGGCCGTGGTGCTGATGACCCTCGTCCTGACCATGGTGCTGCAACGGATTCCCGCGCTGGCGGCCGTGGAAGCCCGCTCCCGGAACTAAATCCCCGCCCTCCAATCCAAAAATAAAGCAGTGGCACCCCACGCTGGCCTGCGCTTGCGCTGCAAGCCCGTGGCGCGCTATTTCCCAAACGGATTGGGAACCGGCTGGGCGCTCGTCACCCACGCGGCATAGATCATGTCGCGCAGCATGCTGGCTCCGGCGGCCAGGCGGGCGGCGGTAAAGTCGCGCGACTCGGCCGTGCCCTGCCCGACAAAGCCTCCCGCCTTCTCCAGCCGGTAAACCTCCTCAACGTAGGTCGAGCTCTGGCGCAGATACGCCAGATACGCCGGAAAGATCTCGCCCTCAACAGGGTGCAGCGGCGTCATCCTTGCCTGCACCTGTTCCGGACGCAGGTTGGCGGCAACGAACGGCCCCTCAAACTGCCAGTGGATCTGATGGCTGGTGGTGAAGCCGTGCGGGTTCGGGCCAATCCATCCGTTGTACTGGATGGTAGTGTGCAACGGCTGGGAGCCATCGCCGACGTAATGCCCAAGCCACCCCGCGTAGAAGACGACGGCCTGCTCGGCGGCAAGCGTGTCCGCCTCTTTGCCGGGGCCCGC
This sequence comes from Acidobacteriota bacterium, assembly GCA_021781255.1. The sequence continues at coordinate 4,557 of JAJXXG010000264.1, read as the reverse complement.
TGCGGCCAGCCGGCGATATTCGCGGAAGGCCACCTTCAGCCGCTCCCAGACCTCGGTCGCCTGCCAGGGCTGCAGGCCGATCTTCTCTGGCCGCTGGCCTGCGGCAAAAACACGCGCTTCAAAATCCAGGCGTCGCGCTGGCAGCGGGGCAAATGTATCCGCGAGTTCCAGGTCGATGAAGTGCTCAGGCGCCTGGACGGCATTCAGCTCCGGCTCAGCCGAAGAACGCCACCGGTCCGGCTCGGGGCCAAGGTAGGCAATCTCATTGCGCGCGGCCGTCGTGCGCAGAAAGGCCGGAACATCCGGCGGCAGCGCCGATACGGCGAGCCTATTGATCATGCGGTGCCCTTCATCGCCCCAGGCATGGGCGAGCAACGGCGCAGCAACACAAGGAATAAGCGCCGCCAGAACAGCCAGCCGTCCCAGGCCAGCAACCAGGCGGGACCAGAGCGGCGCTTCGGCACATGCTGCAAGGCGAATCATGGAGCCAGTATACGGCGCGTCCTTAAAATGGAACTTGCCGCTGGAGCGGTGTCATTCGGGGTTCAATGCGCCGCGTTTTTCAGCGCCGTGACCGCGCAAAACGGCGATAGTTATAGCTGAGGGTTTCCACCACCACACAATCCGCAGGCGACGGCAGCGCATGGTCTGGGCGGGGACCACGGCAGGCCCGGCGATCCGGAACGAAACACCGTTACCAAAGTGGCATAAATCCGTTGTGGGATTCCTGCCCTATTCGCAGGAGAATAGATAGAACCGGAGCAGTCGTACAGGGGAGATGGCAGCAAGCATGTGGGAACGCGGGACCACGCAAAGCAAGCCGGCAGGACCAGACGACACGCCTCCGATGTGGTCGGCGCTGGCCGTGCTCGCTCTCGCGCTGGCGGCGGGCGGCATTACCGCGCGGCTTGAGGCTGGTCCCCGATTTGACTGGCTGTTGCTGGTCACGGCCATGGGACTGACCGCCGCGGTGGCAATGCGTCTGCTTGCCGACAACGCAGCGGAGCAGGCGGCAGCGCGCTCCGCGGGCGACCCGCTGAAAGACCTGGTGGACTCCGCCGGTCCCATGATGGCCGCGATTGATCTGGATGGAAAGCTGACCTATGTAAATCCAGCGGCAGAGCGGCTGCTGGGCTACCACGCAGAGGAACTGCTGGACCCGTCTACGTCCCTGGACCTGCTGGCTCCGGGCGAGGGCGATCGGCTGGTGGCCGAGGTTCAACGGATGTGCGGAACGGAATCCTTGCCCGCGCCAAGCAGCACCCAGCGCCTGGCGGCCTTTGCTGAGGCGGTGCGGTGCCTGCCGCCGAGCCAGGTGCCGAGCTTCGATACGCATCTGCAGCGCAAGGACGGAACCCTCTGCCCGGTGCGCGTGCAGATCTCCGCCATGTATAACCGCCGGGGCGACCCGACAGGGCTGGTGGCCGTTGCCCTGGATTCAAGCACGCGCGAGCGCATGGAACCGGCAAAGCGGGAGACTCGCGACCGCTACCGCGAGCTGTTTGAAAATTCGAGCGAGATGATTGCAACACTCGACCTCTCAGGCCGGTTTCTGTATGTCAATCCGGCGTGGCGGCAGTGCTTTGAGGCCGATAAGACTCGCTCGGAAGAGCGCATCTCGTTTGAAGATATCTTTGGCGAGAGCTGCCGCGCAGAGGCAGCCGAAATGCTGCGCCGAGCGCTCGAGGGCGAGACGATCGATCGCGCTCCGCTGTGCTATGACACCGCAGACAACCAGGTACGCGACCTGGAGCTGAGCCTGCATCAGCGGCGCCGCGCCGGAAAGACCATCGCCATTCAGTGCCTGGCGCGCGATGTAACGCAACAGAAGCAGCGCGAGCACCGGCTGGCGCTGCAACTGGTGGTAAGCCAGATTGTGGGCGAAAACACCTCCGCGGAGATGGCCGCCATGCGCGTACTGGAGGCGCTGTGCATCTCGCAGGGCTGGGACGTCGCGGTAAAGTGGGACATCAACAGCGAAGAAAAGCAGTTGGAGTTCAGCACGGCGTGGGGTGTTCCCGGCAAGGAAGCGGAGGCCTTCATCCAGCAAAGCATGGCGATGAAGCTGGCCCCGGGCGAAAGCCTGCCGGGCAGCGCATGGAAGGACGGCCGGCTGGTGTGGCTGTCGGACCTGGCCGCCGCGCCGCAGGACGCGCGTATCCACTCCGCGCTGCATCACCGGATGGCATCCGGCTGGGCCGCTCCCGTGATGGTGGGCAACCGCGTGCTTGCGGTGCTGGAGTTCTATTGCCATGTAAAGCTGCGCGAGGACCGCGAGACGACGGCCGCAATGGAGACTGTGGCGGCCTCGCTGGGCCAGATGCTGGCACGCGCCCGTGAGCGCGAGCGCGCCGACGAGTTAAGCCGGCAGCAGAAGATTCTGCTGCACTCGGTTGCCGACGGCATCTGCGGCGTGGATCGCAACGGGCTGGTTCGCTTTGCCAATCCCGCCGCGGCGCGAATGCTGGGCGCGCCGGCGACCACGCTGATCGGCAAGCCGGTGCATGACCTGGTGCATGGCGCGGCCCCGGCCGACAAGATGTGCGGCGAGGACTGCCCGTTGCGCCGCGCTACGCGGCAGCGCGTCTCTTCCACCGGCGAACTCACGATCTATCGCGCCAGCGGCACGGGATTTCCCGCCGAGTATTTTCTCAACCCGATTCTGGACCAGGGACGGTTCTCCGGCTCCGTGCTGAGCTTTCGCGATATCAGCCAGCGATACGCCCTGGATCGGATGAAGGACGAGTTTGTTTCCACCGTAAGCCACGAGCTGCGCACTCCGCTCACCTCCATTCGCGGCGCGCTGGGCCTGCTGTCGGCGGGACTGCTGGGCGACATCAATGACAAGGCCGCAAACCTGCTCCGCATCGCGCTCACCAACAGCGAGCGGCTGGTGCGTCTCATCAACGACATTCTCGACCTGGAGCGCACGCAGAGCGGGCGCGAGCCGCTGGTCTTTCGCCGTATCGCAATGGCCGACATCGTGCAACAGGCGATGGACGGCATGCAACCCGTTGCCGACCAGGCTGGCGTGCTGCTGATTCACGACAAAACCCAGGTGGACGTGGTTGCCGATGCGGACCGCCTGCTGCAGGTGCTGACCAATCTGCTCTCGAACGCCATCAAGTTCTCCCCGGCAAATTCGGCGGTCTCTGTCATGCTTAGGCCGGGCTCGAATGGCGTCACCCTCTCCGTGATCGATCAGGGCAGAGGCATTCCAGCGGACAAGCTGGAGGCCATCTTCGAGCGCTTCCAGCAGGTGGATGCCTCCGACGCGCGCCAGAAGGGCGGTAGCGGACTGGGACTTGCGATTTGCCGTGCAATTGTAATGCAGCACAAGGGGCGCATCTGGGCAGAGCGAAACCCGGTGCGCGGCTCGACGTTTCGTGTGTTTCTGCCCTACCAGCCGGCAACGGCCAACGAGATGCACGGGGATGCCGAAGTGGGGCCGCGCGGCAAGGTCCTCGTGGTGAACACGGGCGGAACAAAGCGTACGGAGATTGCCGAACAACTGGCCCGCTACGGCTATCGCGTTGTACCAGCTACAACCGTGGAACAAACGCTTACGGCAACGCAGGAAGGCATGGAAGCCATTGTGCTGGATGCGACGATGGATGGCGTAAACGGCTGGAAACTGCTGCCACTGGTCTATCGCGCCGCGCCGAAATCCGGCACGCCCACCGTGCTGCTGAGCGTGGCGCTGGAAGGGATGGGCATCGAGCAGGAAACCGGCGATAGTTCTGAGGTCAATGATCCACGGCGCGTGCAGGAAGGCCCGTTGCTCCAGGAGGTTGCACGTGCCATTAGCGCCGCCAATGGCACCGCGCGGGTTCTGATTGTTGAGGATGACGTGGATCTGGCGCGCTCGCTGGGCAAGGCCTTTTCGCGCGAGGGCTTCGGGGTGCGTCTGGCGCACACCCTGCAGGCGGCGCTGGATGACCTGCAGGCCTTCCAGCCGCATCTGATGCTGCTTGAGATCGATCTTCCGGAAGGCGATGGCTTTAATCTGGTGGACTGGCTGCGCCAGAAGGATGCGCTGGCCCGCCTGCCGATGGTGGTGTATTCCGCGCGCGAGCAGACGCCGCAAGCGCGCAGGCAACTTTTGGCGGGACCGGCGCGCTTCCTGACCAGTTCTCCGGTCAGGCCGGAACAGCTGGAATCGCTGATTCTGACCATGCTGCGCACCTCGCGCGAGATGGGAGAGGTGTCGAGAATTTGAAATTGCCGGCGATATTGACGCACCGGGAACGATCATAGATACTGCACGCAATACGCACGGAGATCAAAAACCATGTCGCATCGCATCCTGATTATTGATGATGAGTCCGATATTCGCGAGGTGGCCGCGCTCAGCCTGGAAACCGTGGGGGGCTGGGAGGTGATGGTGGCCAGTTCAGGCATGCAAGGCCTGGCGCGCGCGGCATCCTACAGACCGGATGCGATTTTACTGGATGTGATGATGCCGGGCATGGACGGCCCCACCACATTTCGCGAACTGCGCAAGAATCCGACAACGATGGATATTCCGGTGTTGTTGCTCACCGCAAAGGTTCAGGC
>JAJXXG010000259.1 GCA_021781255.1 Acidobacteriota bacterium | reverse complement strand
ACCGCGTATACGGCTTTAAGAACGGCGTGCTGGTGCAGCTGGTGCAGCCGGGCGGACCGGCAGACAAGGCGGGCATCAAGCCGGGCGACATTATCACGACGATTGACGGCCGGGCGATCAAGGACGGCGACGACCTGGTGAACGAGATTGCCAGCCGCAGGCCGGGCTCGACGATTCGCCTGGGCTACCTGCGCGACGGGAAGCAGCAGGATACGACGGTGACGATTGGCGACCGGGACAAGGTGTTTGCCGACCTGGGCGGCCAGCAGCCGACCGAGGCCCCGAGCGCGGGAGAGGATGCGGGCGAGACGAAGCTTGGCATCGTGGTGCGGGAGATTTCGCCGGCCACGGCAGCCAAGATTCACAACCCCGGCATGGTTATCCAGTCTGTGCGGACGGGATCGTTTGCCGACCTGCAGGGACTGGCGCCGGGGCTGGTGATTGTGCGCATCAACAAGCAACCGACGGCAAACAAGGACCAGTACAACGCCGTTGTGAGCAAGCTGAAGTCGGGCGATGACGTGGTGTTTGAGGTTCTGGACCCGCGGCGACCGAATGACGGCATCAACTACATTGGCGGGACGCTGCAATAGCGCTGACCGCGATCAACCCCGGGGCGGTCGCACGGCCGCCCGGATGAGCACAACGCCGCAGACGGCTCCCGCTGAGATGGAGCCGTCTGCGGTCGTTTCACAGACAGCCCGGGAAGCCACCGGCCGGGAAAGTTTTCCGGCTGAATCTGCTTGAGTTACCCGGTATTTTCTCGATTCCTGCGGGCCTTTTTGTTGGCGCATAGCGGTACGCTTGGTTACAATCCAACAAGAACGTCCGGAAAACTTTTCTTCTGAGGTACTCCAGCGTGCTTTCATTCCGAGCAAGCCTGGCTTTCGTATTATCCGCAGCACTTCTGGCATCACCGGCATTCGCCACCCATTCTCACCGGGCGCCTTCCAGCGGTCATAAACAAACACACTCGCGGCGCGGCCACAAGACCAGCAAGAAGACGAAGCGCGTGCGCGGACAGCAGGCAATTGAGCCATCCCGCGTGACGCAGATTCAGCAGGCGCTGATTCGCGAGCACTATTTGAACAAGGATGCGGACGGCGTGTGGGACACGCAGACGCAGGCGGCGATGCAGAAGTATCAGGCCGATCAGGGCTGGCAGACAAAGCTGATGCCGGACTCACGGGCACTGAAGAAGCTGGGTTTGGGCCCCGACTATTCGGACGCGATCAATGCAAAGACAGCAGCCTTCAGCGATCCGCCGCCGATCAGCACAATTCCAGCGACACAATCGCAGGGATTTTCGGCAGCCTCCGGAATCAACCAATAACGACGACGGGAATCACGAGGGGCGAACACCCCGGCAAGCAAGATGGAATCCAAGCAGAAGGGCCGCCCGCGAGCGGCCCTTCTGTTTTTACGGTGCAAACCGCCTAGAAATGCATGGGCGGAATGCCCTGCAGGAGGAACTCGTAGCGGGGACGCAGGGCATCCGGGCCGGAGGTGATGGGATTGTTGAGGTGGATGAGCTCGTCGTGCTGGCCGTAGCGGGGCCACTCCGGCAGGCCGGGGCCGTTGGGATTGCCGGTCTTGGCGAAGTTGGTCCAGTAACCCATGATCTCTTCACTCAGCTTGCGGTCTTCGGGACGGATGGTCCATTCGGGCCGGGTGTCGAGCGTGCCGAAGACATACTCGATGTCGTCGGAGTGGAAGGCGAAGGTGCCGGGGTGGTATTTGCTGGGCAGGGCCGCCAGCTCAAAGTGATAGCGGTAGACGGGAGCATCGCCGGTCTTGCGCTGCGCTTCAATCCACTTCCAGGTGCCGAAGGCGATGAAGGCGTCGCCGCCATAGTCGATGGCGGAGCGCTGGGCCTGGGCGTCTGTGTCGCCGGGATAGAGCTTGAGGAACTCAGCGGCACGATCTTTGAAGACTGTATCCGCGGTGGTTTTCCACTTATCGACGGTCATGGGCTGCATGGCGAAGAAGCTGCCTTCATCCGCGTTCCAGCCAGCGAGGAGCGGGACGTGGGCCTGCTTGCCGGCGGCGTAGGTATCCGGCACGGGTTCGGTGAGGAAGGTGCCGTCGATGTCGGGCGAGAAGCCGATGCTTCCCTTCTTCATGGTGGCTTCGAGGATTCGCTCCGCGGGCAGGGCGCGCAGCTCGGCCAGTGACTTGACGCCGAGAGAGGCGACCCATGCGCCGTCTGTTTTTGCGCGCTCGGCAACGGTTTGGCCGCCGAGGTTCAAGCCGCTGGGGAAGGCTGCGCCGCTTTCGCCGATGACTTTGTGGAATAGTCCCTGGGCCATGGGCGCGGCCATGAGGGTGCTGACGGCGAATGAGCCTGCGCTTTCTCCGAAGATGGTGACGTTGCCGGGGTCGCCGCCGAAGGCCGCGATGTTGTTGCGCACCCAGCGCAGCGCAGCGACCATGTCCATGAGGCCGTAGTTTCCTGCCGAGCCGTTGGCCTCTTTGGCCAGTTCATCGGTGACAAGAAAGCCGAAGACGCCGAGACGGTAATTGATGGTGACGAGAACGACGCCCTTGAGCGGAAGAAAGTCGCCGTTGTGGCGAGGCTCAGAGCTGGCGCCGCCGGAGTAACCACCGCCGTGAATCCAGAACATGACGGGGAGCTTGCTCTTGGCCCTGGCGCCGGCAGGCGCGTAGACGTTGAGATAGAGGCAGTCCTCGCTGGGACCGCTGTCCTGGAAGACCATGTCGTCGAAGACATGTCCCTGCATGCAATGCGCGCCGTAGTGGGTGGCGTCGCGGATACCCTTCCACTTTGTAGTGGGTTGCGGGGCCTTCCAGCGCAGTTCGCCGACGGGCGGAGCGGCGTAGGGCAAGCCGAGATAGGCGCGAACCTTGCCTTCATTGATGGTTTTGCCGCGCACCTTGCCCAGCGTGGTCTTTACCGTGAGAGGGTCAGCCGATGCCGCATGAGGCAGGGCAAGCAATAGCGCAGCCGCAACCGCGGCACACGCCAACTGCAGATGAATTCGCATGAAAACTCCTCCGCGCAACACCTTATCAGGACGAGGGTGTGTTCAGCAGAGTTTCATGATTCAAACGCGACACGATGCGCGAGCAACGCACTGCTATTGCGCGGTGATCTGCTCGGGAGCGAGCAGGTCGGCGATAGTTTCGCGGCGGCGAATGAGCCGGGCCTTGCCGCCCTGCACCAGCACCTCAGCCGGACGCAGGCGCGTGTTGTAGTTGGAGCTTTGCGCCATGCCGTAGGCTCCGGCATCCAGCAGGGCAATGAGGTCTCCGGCGCGCAGCGGCGGCAGTTCACGGTCGCGTGCGAAGAAGTCCCCGGACTCGCAGACGGGACCGACGACGTCAACGACATGTTTTTTGCCCGGACGCGGCGAGACGGGCACGATCTCATGGTGCGCCTGGTAGAGCGCGGGGCGGATGAGGTCATTCATGGCTGCATCCGCAATGACGAAGGTTTTGCTGCCGTTGCGCTTGGTGTGGAGCACGCGGCCGACGAGCGCACCAGCCTGCGCGACGAGAAAGCGGCCTGGCTCAAGCAGGAGGCGGCCGTTGTAGCCCTGGAGCGCCGCGCTGATGGCCTCAGCGTACTCGGCGACCTTGGCTGCGGCGTCGAAGTGACCGGCGTGATAGTCGATGCCCAGACCACCACCTGCATCGACGACCTTGAGCGGGATGCCTTCACGCTCAAGCTGGCGGACGAGCTTGTGGACGCGGGCCACGGCGGATCCGAAGGGCTCAGAGGAGCGGATCTGCGAGCCGATGTGGACGCTGATGCCATGCGGCTGCAGCCAGCGATTGCCGGCAACGCTGCGGTAGATTCCGAGGGCCTTGCGAATGTCGATGCCGAACTTGTGCTCGCGCAGGCCGGTGGAGATGTAGGGGTGCGTCTCCGCGAAGACATCAGGGTTGACGCGAAGCGCGAAGCGGGCCTTGCGCTTGAGCTTGCGGGCGCGCTCAGCGAGCAGTTCGAGTTCGCCTTCACTCTCCACGTTGAACTGGAGGATACCGGCGTTGAGGGCGAGATCGATCTCCGGAATGGTTTTGCCCACGCCGGAAAAGACGACGCGCTCGGCGGCCTGTGGCGCCACTGCAAGGACGCGCTGGAGTTCGCCGCCGGAGACGATGTCGAACCCGGCGCCGTGGTCGGCGAGCAGCTTGAGGATGGCGAGAGCCGAGTTGGCTTTGACGGCGTAGCAGACGAGGTGCTCGCGGCCCGCGAAGGCCTGCTGGAACAACTGTAGCCGCTCCAGAATCTGGTCGGCAGAGTAGACGTACAGCGGAGTGCCATACCGGCGCGCCAGCGCCTGAAGCGAGACTTTACCGCAGTGCAGCGGAGCCTTGGGCCGGGGGTAATGAAAGGGACGCGCGGGCGGGATGGACGATGTTGTCAAGATGAGCTTCCAAAATGGGGAAATTAGCGCTGTTTTGAGCCTATCGCATTTGAGGCGGTTCTGTTGGCGGGCCGGTTGGTGCGTGCCTAGTCCGCGAACTGGCGCAACCACGCGGAAAAGAGCGCGGCCACGGCCTGCGGCTGCTCGTATGCGGCGAAGTGTCCGGCATCGGGCAGCAGGTGGAAGCGGCACCCGCCGGGCGCGGCACGGTAGGCCTCCATCTCAGCGGGCGTAACGCCGGGGTCTTCTCCGCCGGCGATGGCCAGGACGGGGGCGGTAATGGTAGCCACGGTAGGCACGGAGTCCGGCCGTGCTGCGAGGCCGGCCTGGACGGCCAGGAGCGCCTCTGGGGTAAGCGTCATGCGGGAGCGCAGTTCGGAGACGATCTCTGGGCGGCGGGCACGGGCAGTGGGACCGATGAGCACCTGGGTCATGCTGTCAAACACAGCCGGGGCGGCGCCGGAGCGCGCCTGCGCGATGGTGGCGACGCGGCGGTCGTGGTTCAGCTCCGTATCCGGCTGAGGCTTGGAGCAGACGATGGCGAGGCCGCGCATGCGCTCGGGGGCCGTCCGCCAGAGCTCCATGAGAACGTAGCCGCCGATGGAGCAGCCGGCGAAGACGGCTCCGGGGAGGACGAGATGATCGAGAAGGGCGAGAATGTCGCGGGCAAGCTGCGCCATGGTGAGCACGGGCGCATCCGGCACGCGAGCGAAGCCACCGGTGGGCAGGCTGGACCCGAGATCCGAGGAACCGTGGCCGCGCAGGTCAGGAGCAATGGCGCGGATGCCCGGAAGGTGGCCTATCATCGGCAACCAGTAGGCGTGATCGAGGGGGGTGGGGTGAAGAAAAATGACGGGAATGCCCGTTCCGCTGTCGTGATAGCCAAGCCGTGCGCCGTCTGACTCGTAAGTTCCCTTCATGTTACGAGGATACGCCCCCGGGAGTACCCAGCGGCTCCTCGGGAATGCCGATCCAGCCGGCGACGTAGGCGATGCCGATAAGGCCGCCCGAGAAGAAGAATCCGAGCACGGTGAGGACACGCACCAGCGAGACATCCCAGCCGTTGGCCTGCGCAAGGGCAAGGCAGACGCCGGCAATCTGGCGGCCAACCCGCGGACGCACCAGCGGCCGGCCCGGCATGGGGGCGGCCCCGGCTACCACCGTTCCGCAGTTTGAGCAGAAACGCGCTCCAGCCGGTAAAGATGTTCCGCAACGATGACAATAGAAGGCCATTTGGCATCTCCCTTCCACAACTTCTGAACTCAACATTACCTTACGGGAAAGAGGGCGAGGCGGTTCCCTGCCGCTTGGCGGGGACGGCTGGCTCTAATTGCCGCGATAGGGGCTGCGGAGATATTTTCTGGCGGCATCGGCCCGTGAGGTTTTTGGCCCGGTGGCGATGACGGCCTGGTAGTCGCGGACCGCAAGCGAGCGCTCGCCGTCAAGGTCGCGGCATTGCCCGCCGGCGAGCAAGGAGCGCAGCTTCAACTCCGCGCCGACGTTCCGGGTCCAGGCTGCATCTTCATAGGCCTTTGCGGCCTCCCGGTAATGACGCTGACCGCGCAGGGCGTCGCCGAGGCCGAAGTATGCCAGTTCAAGCCGGGCTTCGGCGAAGTAGCCGGGCTTTGCGTTGGCGGCGAGGATCTCCTGGTATGCCTGGACTGCGCGCATGCCCTCGCCCGCATCCTTGCGCAGATTGGCTTCTTCCAGGCAGAAGAGGAAGTTGTGCGGATACTGGCTCTTGAGGCCGCGGACGACCTGGATCGCCTCCTGATATTTGGCTTCGCGGCGGAGAAAGAGCGCAATGACAGTGCGGGCCTCAAGGCTGGTGATGGCACCACGATTGCCGCAGTCCTGGAGCAGCTCCATGCCGCGGGACTTGGAGCCGGTGACTCCGGCGAATCCAATGAGGAGCTTGAAGGGCCAGGGCAAAGCTCCCACGACATACTCGTAGACACCGACGATGAGCTTGGCGTCCACGTAGTTGGGGTCGAGTTCGAGCACATGGGCCGCGTCGTCGCGGGCCTTCATGGCAAGGCGGAAACCGACGCTAAAGCTGCGCTCAACCATGGCCAGATAGGTGCACTTGAGGCTGCGGACCCAGCCGCGCGCGAAGAGTGCATCGATGTCGCGGGGGTTCCTGCTGAGACGCCAGTCGGCCTCGTGGATGGCTTCGTCGGTGAGCTGGAAGATGCGGTCTCGGGCTTTGGGGTCCTCCTCAGTGGCGTGGCGGCCGGTGAGGAAGCCATCGTTGGCGTAGAAGGTGGTATCGAGAAGATCAAGCCGGTAGAGCTCCTGGAAGATGACGGCATCGAGCAGCAGGGCCGTGCCCTGGGGGTCGCCGGGATGGTGGGCATGGAAGCGCTCGAAGCGCTCGACGGCACCGGGGTAGTCGAGATTGTAGAAGTGCTGGAAGGCCTCGCGGACGAGGGGGTCGTTGTTGAGGGGGTTGGTATGAACCTCAGACGACCAGGCCGGGACGACCATGCTCAGCAGGAGGATGATCCAGAAAGCCGTTCGTGCGCGAGAACTTTCTGCCTGCAAAAGAGGTTTCTCCTTCCTACCGTTCTGCATGCCTGCCCACGGCCAGGTTTTCCGGAGCGATACGCTTACAAAGCTCTTGATTAAACAACACTTGGATGTTTGGCGCAAGCTGGGCTCCACTTCCCTTGCAGTTTGCCGCGCGACGCAGAAGGAAAATCTGCGTGTTTGACGTTCAGTAAATACAGAAGGCGTACATCCCGGGTCGGGTTCCTCCTGCTAGACCGAACCGATTCGCCGCAACTCACCCATAACCGCTTAACAAGGAACGAAAGAGATTATGAGACGGCAAGAATGTCTGCGGCTCCTGCTCAATCAGGCTCAGTTTAACGGATTCGAGTTCCGCCCCTGGTACCAGGCTCACATCCAGCCCATGTGGCCGGGGACGGAGCAGGCATTGGCGGTACTAGCCTCAGAGGGGCGCTACTTCGCGATGCTCTTTTCCCAGGACTTTGCGCGGTGTTTCTGGCGCACGGGGGCAAACATCAGCTTCCGCGTGCCGTCGATTACCTATCCCCGCGTGAACAGCAGGGGCGAAGTCATCCAGGTGACGCGCAAGCCGTTTACGCGGCGCACGGTGAAGCCGGATGTGTGGAAGTACCATCTGCGCGAGATGGCCGCATCAGAAGATCCAATCGATTACCTCTGCCGCTTTCTGCCGGCGCAGGACCAGGAGCGCGTGCTGGGGGCTGAGGAAGCGCCAGCCGTAGCACAGCAGATCTACTCCTAAGCAGCGCAGGTTCCGGCACCGGCACGGAGGCTTCCTCCGGCCTTGCTCGTTCACACTCATCTGTCCCTGCAATCCATGAATGACAAGGAGCCTGCAACTTGGGTTGCAGGCTCTCTTTATGCACTCCGAAGGAAAAACCGATAGGATTCTGATATGCCCATTCCTGAGCGGATGAACCCCAGCTTTGCCTTTGCGCCGCCTGCTCCGGACTCGCTGGAAGAGGCCCGGAAACGCCTGATTGTTGCGCTGGACGTGCCCAACGCAGCGGCCGCCATGCAACTGGTGAACGAATTAGAAAACACCTGCCAGTGGTTCAAAGTGGGACTGGAACTGTTTGTGGCCGGGGGGCCAGCGGTGCTGGAGCCGCTGGTGAAGCGCGGACACTCCGTGTTTCTGGATTTGAAGTTTCACGATATTCCCAACACTGTGGCGGGAGCAGTGCGCTCTGCCGCGGCGCTGGGTGTGCGGATGATGACGCTGCATGCGGCGGGCGGTCCGGCGATGCTGGCGGCTGCGCGCGAGGCTCTGAACGGCGTGGAGAACCCACCGGAACTGCTGGCGGTAACCGTGCTGACCAGCATGGACGCGGCGCAGGTGAGCGCTGTTGGGGTAAACCGTGCGCCTGCCGGGCAGGTTGAGTTGCTGGCCCGGATGGGCCGGGATGCAGGGATGCGCGGCTTTGTGTGCTCTCCGCAGGAGGTGGCGAAGCTGCGCGAGCTTACGGGGCCGGAGGGCGTGCTGGTGATCCCCGGCATTCGCCCGGCGGGTGCCGGAGTGGGCGACCAGAAGCGCGTTGCGACACCCGGAGACGCGCTCCGAAAGGGCGCCAGCTACCTGGTGGTCGGCCGGCCGATTACGCAGGCTCCCAACCCGGCCGAGGCGGCCGAGGCGATTCTGCGGGAGATGGCTGAAGCGCTGAACGGCTGATACAAAAGACAGCAAAGCCCGGCGAGATGCCGGGCTTTCTTGTGTGCCCAAACTGCAGGCAGAACTTAAAGTTTCTCGTAGAAGTCGCAGGCAGAGCAGGAGATGTAAACGCCGCCGGGCACTCCGCGCTCACGGTCTTTGACGCGCTTGACGATGCGCGTGGGCTTGCTGCACTTGGGACAGTCGGTCGACTTCGTCGTGTCCATTACCTTCTTACGATCTGCGGTCTTGGCAATTTTGGCCATGGTTCGGGTGTTTCTCCTTATTGGGGTGTCTCTGCTCACGCGCGCAAGGCTGGCTTGCAGGCGGCTTCAACGGCGCGGTCGTACCAAGGCCTCTGATCGCAATGGGATTGCACCGAGGCAGGCGCAACTCGCTCCAACAAGTTTACATGAAGTGCGCAAACTGCCCTACTGCGGCTGACTGGCGGCAGCGGACGGCGTGTCTGAAGGAGCTGCGGGGGCGGGAACGGGGGCCGTGGCAGGCGCGGTTGCAGGCTGCGTTGCCGGTTGCTGCGTGGCGGGCGCGGTGGTGCCGGACTGTCCCTTTGACGCGTCCTTTGACTGGTCCTTTGGTTGGTCTGCGGGCTTTTCTTTCGGGAACTGCACGGGCTTCATGACTCCAACACGCTGATTGTCCGTGGGCAGCTTTTCCCCAGGGTTACGCAGGCTGGGCGGGGCGGCTGCCGATTGCGTGTTGGGGTCGCGCTGGACGTCGCCGAGCTGGATGGTGCGCGGCGCGGCGGTGGCTTCCAGCGGGGTTCCATCGGTACGCATCAGGCCTTCGACTTCGTCGTTGGTGAAGACCTCAACCGGCTTGCCAACCTTGGCAATCTCAAGCCCGATGACGCGGTTGCCATTGATTTTGACGAAGTCGACATCCTCGGGCGGCTTGCCGTAGATCCAGACTTCGATGGGCATCTGCCCGACCATCTCGCGGACCTTGCGCTCGGGGCGGCCTTTGGCGAAGAGCACCATGTCTGTGCTCATGCCGACTAGGACGTTGTGCTCGAGTATGGCGGCCTTGAGCCGGGGAGGAAGCGTGTCTGTGTATGCCTGCAGTGGCGTCTTGACGCCGAAGGAGATGAGAGGTGCGAGAAGCGCCTGCACGTCTTTGCCGGTGAGGTCGGGAATGTAGTTGGGAAAGACGAGCGTCAGGCGGGCGCCGGTGGGATCGGGATCGTCAGTCTGCACGACGGGGTTGAGCATGGGGCCGGCTCCGATCTCAACGTGACGCAGAAAGCGATGCTTGCGGTCTGGGCCGCCATTGAGCTGGAAGATGATGCGGGAGCCATCGACCTTAACGTCGGTAATCACGACACGATCGCCGGGCTGGGCGCAGATGCCTTTGGCGGTAACCATGGAGAGGTAGCCCTCACCGGCGGGGTCGAGCTTGCCATTGGCGACGAGCGTGAGCCCCTTGCGTCCGCGCGGCATGGGACGCATGGCAAAGCCCTGCTCCGACTGCAAGGCGCGGATGAGCGCCTGGCGGCCGCGGGCGTCGAGGCGCGTTTTGCTGAGGGTTACGCTGGTGGGCTGGATCTGCGCGAAACGCCGGTCGACGTAGGCCGGAGAGGGCTTATTGTCTGCGGTTGCGTTGCCGTTACGGTCAATCGTGATGACCTGGGAGAAGCCGCCAGCCGCGCAGGAGAGCAGGATCAGTGCAAGCACGGCCCGCACACCGTTCCCGAGAGAACGCTGAACCGGTGCCGTGGAAACTCGACGTTGCTCCTGGTGCGCACAGACAATGCTTTTCATGGGACCCTCCCATGGTTGTCTCAAGCATCTCGCAAAAGGAAGTTCGCATCAAGGGGTGGGGTCACTTCCCTTTTGAGCGGGCGGAAAAGGACGAGGGCAGAACGGACGATATCAACGCGATCAACGCTGGCTAGGACGCGGGTGGTTCGTCGGCCGGCTTTTCAGGGGCGGGCACTGGAGTTGCCGCGGGAATGATCTGCACAAGAGATGGTGCCGCCGGCTCGGCGCTGCCCATGGCGGCCTGATGCTGGCGCTGCGCTGCGGGCTCCAGATCGACGGCGATTCCGCCGGGGACGATCACCGGGGCGTTGTAGCGGAAATCGAGGTCGCGCGTGAGCCGGTAGACGAGGGGCAATGCTGCGAGGAAAACAAGAAAGGATATCCAGGTACCGTCGAGCCCGAAGCCGCCGCCAGTCAGCCAGAAAGGCCCCATGGGGTCGCCTTCCACGACGGAGGAGTGGCTGTTGACTCCGCTGACCGCGAGGCCAAAGAGGAGGGCACGACTGGCCTTCCAGCCAAAGTTGAGCCCCCAACTGAGCCAGAGCGCGCGGGTACGCAGGTAGGCCAGCGAGAGCACCAGGCTGAACACGATGGACACGGCGAGGCTGGCGTGGCTGGCGCCGGGCAGCATGGCCTGCACGATGGCATACAAAAGGGCAAAACCAAGCGAGCCACCGATGGGGCCCATGGCCTTTACGAACCGCTGAAATGCATAGCCGCGAAAGGCGACCTCTTCGGCCATCACGGCGAGCGCGAAAAAGACGGTGTCCGCGAGGAGCCAGCCCCACGATGTGAGCTGAAGCGAAAGCACGGTGGCGATTCCGCCGACGAAGGTCATGGGCAGGACGCAGACCACGGCGATTGCCCAACCGAGGGCGAGCCCGAGACCGGCCTCGCGCAGGAAACCGGGACGCAGCGGAAGTCCCTGCTCGCGAATGGCGTGCTGCTGGCCATCAAAGAACGAACCGAAGACAGCGTAGCCAACCACAAGCAGAAAGAGCAGCATGGCCTGCTCCAGCAGCGGCGACCATGCATCGCTGGCCAGACCGGTGGCGCTGTGGTGCGCTACGGACCGCGCTACGAAGTAAAAGAGAACGGCGACAAGGAACTCAAGGTAGGCACGAAACCTGCCGCCCGAGCTCTGCGGTTCACTCATCGGCTACTCCTGACTGCAGGCTCCTGTTGCGAATCGTTTTGGCATCGCTATGCCGCGCGTCGTCCTGGTGGACCTTTGGATAAGCCACCAGAGCTAATGGATAAGCCACCAGAGCTAACCTTCTGTATAAAACTGCGCGATCTTGCGGAATTTTTCCTGACGGGTGGCAACGAGCGTATCAACGGGCAGTGCGCTCAAGTCTGCGAGATGCCTGGAGAGCACGGCGCTGAGGGTTTCCGCGGTTGCGACGGGATCCGAATGCGCTCCGCCGGGCGGCTCGGGGACGATCTCATCCACGCAGCCGAGCGCGGCAGATCGGA
>JAJXXG010000094.1 GCA_021781255.1 Acidobacteriota bacterium | reverse complement strand
ACCAATGCAACTACTGCCTCGCTTCGCACACCACCGGCGCGCGCAAGGCCGGCATGACGGACGCCATGCTGGCGGAGTTGATTGCAGTGGTCGGCATGGCCAATGAAACCAACAGCCTGGCCAGCGCCTACCAGGTTGAAGTAGATGAGCAGTTCAAGCGCTAGCCGCCAGCAGGAAAGAAGACCAAGAACCGCAGGCCATAAAGGCCTGCGCTACTAGAACGGGGTCCAGCAAACTGCTAGAGTTAGGGGAACTGCTTAGCAGAGGCCTTGGGGAAAGGAATTATCTGTGGCGGCGTTCATCGGTTTGCTCGGAGTCGGGCTCCTGGGCGCGGTCCTCTGGGACGCGTTTGAGACCATCATTCTGCCGCGGCGCGTTACGCGGCGCTTCCGTCTGACAGGCGCGTTTTACCGCTACACCGGAACACCGTGGCTTGCCATCGCGCGTCGCATCAAGTCTGTCAAACAGCGCGAAGGGTTCTTGAGTGTTTTCGGTCCGCTTTCGGTGCTGATGCTTTTCGGAGTATGGGCCGGCGGCCTGATCCTGAGCTTCGGGATGTTGCAGTGGGCGGACGGCGTGTTGCTGGGTGATCCGGGTACCGTGCAATCCTTTCGAATGCAACTCTACCTGAGTGGGACCAGCTTTTTCACGCTGGGGCTGGGCGACGTGATTCCGCACACGCCGCTGGCGCGGTTCGTAACTGTAGTCGAGGCCGGTATGGGATTCGCCTTCCTGGCGGTCGTCATCTCCTATCTGCCGGTGCTGTACGGAGCGTTTTCTCGCCGCGAGGCCAATATATCCCTGCTCGATGCGCGCGCCGGGTCGCCACCCACCGCCGCGGAACTGCTGCGCCGTCACGTCCAGCAGCAGAACCTTGAAGCGCTGGACCAATACTTACGCGCCTGGGAAAGCTGGGCGGCTGAGCTGATGGAAAGCCACCTTTCCTATCCGGTACTCTGCTATTTCCGATCGCAGCACAACAACCAATCATGGGTGTCGGCGCTGGCCACCATTCTGGATGCTTGCGCGTTGCTGATTGCCCACACAGAAGGGGCATTACGCTGGCAGGCGGAATTGACTTTTGCCATTTGCCGGCACGCGCTGGTGGACCTGGCACAGGCACTCTCCATTCCGCCCCGACTTGTTTCCAACGACCGTTTTGAGGCCGCGACACTCGCCGAGATGCGGCAGATCCTGGGCGCGTGTGGAACTCCGATGTGCAGGGAACGCGCCGCCGAAAAAACATTGGAAAAGCTGCGCGGAATGTATGAACCCTACCTGTTCGGCTTTTCGGACCGGCTGTTGATGACGCTTCCCGCCTGGGGACCGGCCCTGCAACATCTTGACAACTGGCGGACCAGCGCATGGGAGCGCGTCTCGACCGCCGCGAACCTTGCCACGGTCCGCGACCTCGAAGATGACGACCACTCCTGAGAGCCGATGGGCATGGGCGCGACGATATTGCATCAGTTGCTGCTTCCGCTTGGCCGATAAAGCTCAACACAGCGGACACGGAGGCATCCCTTTGGCAATACGCTTGAGCCTTGGGGGCACAAAGAGAACCCGGGCCTTGACGAAGGGTGCGTGAGTCGGGGAGATTAATCTGTGAGAATTCGTGGAACAGGAGGTGAATATGCAGAGCGGCCGGAATGTTACGGAACGGCAGAAAATAGCAGGAATCATTTCTAATTCCAGGAGTAGCCACCGGAGTCGAAAACAAGCACCGCGCGTGCGATGGGCGGGTGGCGTTCTTGTGGTCCTCATGCTGGCACTGGTGGTGGGACTGGCCGGTACGCGGGCTGCGGCAGCGGAGGGCGGCAAGACGGCAGAGGCATCTCATGTTTCAGACGCACAGCTTCTCTCCACCCTGGCCTCCGCGCCGACCTCGAAGCCTGCGTCTCCGCAGCAAGCCACAGCCACCGGCGCAAGCAAAAACGCTCCACTGACACTCACTCTGCAGGATGCGCTGGATCGGGCGGAAAAATACAGCCCGCAATTCCAGGCCGCCGTAACCGCCACGAAGATGGCGCGGGCCAATGTGGTGCAGGCGCGCTCCACGCTGTTGCCATCGGTGGACACCACCACCCAGGAACTGTTGACGCGGGGCAATGGGGTGGTGCCCAGCGGGCGTTATGTTACTAATGATGGTGTTCACGTTTACCGCGCCTGGGGCGTTTTTCACCAGAACTTTTCCGCTGACACCTTTACGCTTGCCAGCTACCGGGCCGCCACGGCAGGTCAAGAGATGGCGCGCGCGCAGCAGGAGATTGCGGAGCGGGGGCTTAAAGTGACTGTGACGCAGGCCTACTACGCGCTGGTAGTAGCGGAGCGCGGCTACGCCACGGCTCAACAGGCGTTGACCCAGACCGCGCAGTCTCTCAAAACCAGTCAGGAACTGGAGCAGGGCGGCGAGGTTGCCCACAGCGACGTGATCAGCTTTCAGATTCAATACAACCAGGCACAGCAGGCCTTCCAGGAGGCCACCATGGCGATGGCGAACGCGCGCCTGGCGCTGGCAGTAATGCTTTTCCCCGACTTTAATCAAAACTTCAACGTGGTGGACGATCTGGACAACGCGCCGCCGCTGCCCACGCTGGCGGAAGCAACGAAAATGGCGGAAGCGGGCAACCCGGAAATTCACGCAGCAATGGCGGCCTTACGCCAGTCGCGCTACGGAGTGTCGCAGGCAAAGGCGGCTTTTCTCCCGACGCTCTCCTTCGATGTCGATTATGGCATTGAGGCCAATGCCTTTGCGTTGCGCAGCCGGGCGAGCGCATTCCCCGAAGCTGGCCGCCTGCCCAACCTGGGCTTTTTTGTAACGGCCACGCTGAATGTGCCGGTTTGGCACTGGGGCGCGAACATCAGCAAGCTGCACCAGGCCCAGTATCAGAGGCACCAAGCGCAGGTCGAATTGAGCTACG
>JAJXXG010000120.1 GCA_021781255.1 Acidobacteriota bacterium | reverse complement strand
GCGTGCCATAGACCGCAGGCGCGCTCGCCATGCCCGATCCACCCATCCAGGCCCACATTCCGCTCGTAGGCGAATACATCCATAGATCGCCCAGAATTCCATAGCTGGGCTGTCTTCCCGGGATCGATTCGCCATAACCAAAGCCACCATACATCCACAGATTCCCCGATGCATCCACCCAGGTCACCGTTCGCACTCGCGCGCCCGGGACGTTCTGCGCGGACGGAACGCCGATGGTTCCATAGACCGCGGGATTCAGCGGAGTCGAAGGACCGGCGACCCATGTCCACATTCCTCCGCTCAGTTTCCACAGCGCATTGTGGCCAATATCACCGCCGAACAGCCACAGGTTACCCTGCGCATCGGTCCATGACGCCGGAGCAAAGATGGCCCCGGGAGTGTTCGCCGGGGATGCCACGCCGAGCTTGCCAAAGACCGGAGCCTCCTCAGCTTGTCGATGTCCCCCCGTCCACACCCATTGACCCTTGTCGAGTTCCCACATATCGTCCAGAGTGCCGTTATCGTTGGTCACTGCACTCGTGCTCAATCCAAGACCGCCGTACAGCATCGGATCTCCAGAGGAATTCACCCAGGCGACGGCAAAATTGCGTGCGCCCGGTGTGTTTCCAGCCGAAGCGATGCCCATCTGGCCATAGCTTCCAGTCGCATTCAGGTTCTGCGACCCACCCATCCACGCCCACTCATGCTGGGCTGAGGCAGCCGGAGATGTCCCCATCCCGCCGCAGGCGCCCAGCATCAGAATCAGACCAGAACCAAGAGCACAAAAGCCTGCGCGCAAAACAGTCTGCATCGGCACCCTCCAGAGTCCTTCCCGTCAGGACTGCCACCACGGAGCCAGCGGCTTGCTCGTCCTGAATAAAACTTACCCGGAAGAAATGGATACCTTGCATCCTCGTGCATCTACAGGCGAACGAGAGGCCAACTGAGCAAAATCAGTCGCGATCACAGTAGCGCGGCGTGTCGCTCAGTGTCAAGTTAGTGTTTCCTCACGTCGCACACAAAAGGGCACAGCCGAGTCTCCGGCATTACGGAGTTTGGTTCGTGGCTGTCTCCTCATCCACCCTCCGCCCGCAACCACCAGAAGCGCCTAAGCCGACGGCGGCGCGCGAAACCCACATCCTCTGCACGCACTGTACGGCCTCATTCGCCAAGGCTGCAGTGAATGGAGGAAGTGGAAGGCAAAGCATTCACAACGATTAACCCACTGCACCCGGCCGGAGTACATTTTTTGCAGAGTCTGCTTCGTCGATGGCCTGCATGAAACGGGGCTTCAAATGAAGCAGTCTGCAGAACAGGATGGCGGGAATGAGGCAAATGATGCAAGTTGCCGTCCTTATCCACCCCAGTACCAGCTTCGTATAAAACACAAGAGCATGGGGTCGTACGAGGGAGATTTGCCCGTCTTTGTAGTGCGAGATATGAAAATCCTTTGTCGTCGGATCATTTCCATTTGTATTGGGGGTAGATTGGTATCGCGCTACGACAACTGCCGTTCCTTCGAAGTGATGCATGGTGTAGTTGTAGTTCGAGCATCCTTCCTGCTCGCTCGACCGGGTGCATGTCATGTTGATAATGGCATTGGCTCCGAGGTCGATTGCAATTGTTCTCAAGTTGTTGCGCGCTACATTCGGGTCATTCGCCCTGGCCCGGAGCGTACCAACCATCCGAATGATTTCGTATCCACGCACGTAGTTGTCTCGGGTCATGATGAAGTGATTGGGACCCACCGGGGTTACCGTCGGCATCGGACCTGCCTGGATCGATCGAGCTTTGAGGCCCTTGCGGGTGGCGGTGGGATCAAAGTAAACAGTTTGCAACGGCACTGGCTCAAATCTGTTGACCAGATCGTTAAGGTGGAAGAAATAATCTCTTCCATCTTCGCCTCGAATGAATCCGTAGGCTTTCTCAGGCAAGAAACTCTTGACTGTACCGCGCATAGAACCACTCCGAAGAGAACCTTGACCAGCAATTGAATTCATAGTAACGGATGGAAGCAATGGTTCTGGAGCTATCTGCAGCGCAACCCGGTTTGCTCAGACTGGAATGAAACAACTGACCCTTTGTCCGCTCACTTTCGGTGTTGTATGGCCAGATAACGACATGGGAGGGGTTCGGAAACAAGGCTCCGCGCCCATATCAGATGAGTTGGGCGATACAGGCATTTTCGTCTTCCGATCATTTCTATTCAGGATCCATGCTTTGCCGTGACGTTGCGCTCGTTGCGCGAATGCGTATGCGCTCAGCCATCGCAGCTCCCGCGCTCCACATCCAGCCACCGAGCAGCAGCGGCATCCGTCGCGCCACCTGCCGCCCTTGCCGGGCCATCAGGATCTCTTCACCCTGCTCGGCGCGATCCAGCAGTTTGCCCAGCCTATTCCTTGCGTAAAAAGCAGAAATCTGCATCCGATCCACTCACTCGGACTTCGCCATCGCTGCACCCATCCTGCGAATCGTCAGCACGGTAATATCGTCTTCCTGCCCGAAGTTCTGCGCCGTATCCGCGATAAAAAACGCCGACTCCGTGCTGATATTCCGGATACGGTCAAACCCGAACAATTCTCCCGTCGGTCGCCGCGCCTCGGCGATCCCGTCCGATACCAGCAGCAATCGGTCGCCCGGATGCATATAGAGATACACTTCCTCGTACTGCGTCCCCGCCATCACGCCCAGCGGCAGTCCGCCCGGCATGTTGACCTCATGGCTATTCAGGTACGGTGCCGGATGTCCGGCGCTGGCCAGCGTCAGTTCGCCATCGGGCGCAAAATATGCCGCCTTGCACGTCGTAAAGCTGGCGCCGCCGGTCACCACCCGATTCAGCTCTGCCAGAATCTTCCCCGGCGAGGTCGCCCGCGTCAGTCGCAGTGCGCCCATCAGCATGGAGACGTTCATTGCCGCCTGCAA
>JAJXXG010001256.1 GCA_021781255.1 Acidobacteriota bacterium | reverse complement strand
GTATCATTGCGCCAAAAGCAAAGTTACCCTAGATTACTCATGTGAGCAAAACGTGGGTACTGATGAGAACACCCACCCACACATTTCATTCAGTTTTTTCCCTAGCTGATCGAAATGTTCTGGTAAAAGAAGTAGGAACAGTTGAAACGTAAGGCTGGCTACTCTCCAATCCCGGTAAACCGGGAAAACTCAACCAGCCCGAGGATGACGAATGCTTCTTCCTCTCTTTCAAGTCGCCGCCTTGGTTGCAGTGGCCATCTATCTCGCCCGTTGGCGAGCGAATGTGCGCCGCCGCAATACACAATCGTGGGACTGTCTGCTGCGCCGTCTTCGCACCGATTGGAGCGGCCGTGACCTTAGCGACCACTTCCTATGGAAAGAAGGGTTGAACACCACCCCCGAGGAAACATGGGAAGCCATTCGCGGCGCACACGGACTTTGGGCGATGTTCCAGAATGCCCGCACGATGCTTGAAATGGCCGATTATGCTTCCAAGCACTGCGAAGCAGTGGACCGCGAACTGGTAGAAACACTGCGTAGCGATGCTATGCAGATTCGGGTTTGCGTGCTGATGGCCCTCACGCAATATGCATTCAGCCATGCAAGTGAAGGCGTCCGCGTGAATGCGTTCCGCGCATCTTCCATGTATACGGGAATGGCAGCACGAATGACCCAACTGCTGCAGGAAAATGCAGCCATGATTCTCCCCGATTTTGTAGCAGCAATGTAGTCGCGAATTTGTCACCAGGAACAAAAGCCCCGGCTTCGGCCGGGGCTTTTGATTTGCGCGGATTGCAGGTCATTCACTACGTGGGATTCTCATCAAGAAAAGTTACGATTTTCTGGTATTCAGCTTCAGTGAGCCTGAATGTAAGGGCTGCCGCGGTCTGCTCCACCTGCTGGCCGCTGCGACCACCCACAATGGCTGCGGTAATTGCCGGATGATGCAGTGTCCATGCAACGGCCACCACGCCCGGCGTAACACCGTGAGCGTCACCAATCTCTCGCAGCAACTCCACTAGTTCAAGGTTCCGGCTCAGACGCGGCTCATTAAACTCCACGGCACGCCGCCGCCAGTCGTCGGCGGGAAACGCTGCTATGCGCTCGCGGGTCATCTTGCCTGTCAGCAGTCCAGAGACCATTGGCGAATAGTGAATCACTCCGATACCGTTGGCTTTCACAAACGGTAGAATCTCAGCCTCGATGGCACGGCGCAGCATGGAATACGGTGGCTGCAAGCTGGTGATCGGAGCAATGGCCTGCGCTCGTTTCATTTGATCCACTGAGAAATTCGAAACCCCAATCCACCGCACCTTTCCCTGCTCACGAAAACGTGCGAGCTGTTCCCAGCCCTCTTCAATCTCTTCATCGGGATTTGGCCAGTGAATCTGGTAGAGGTCAATTGTGTCCACACCGAGGCGGCGCAGTGAGCCCTCGAGTTCCTCGGCAAGTGAACCCGCTTTCAGCGAGCGGTAGATCGAGCGGTCCTGATGCCAGCGCATGGAACACTTCGTGAAAATGAGCGGCTTTTTCCCTCTGGAACGAACCGCCTTGCCTACCACTTCTTCCGAGTGCCCCAGCCCATAAACGGCCGCAGTATCAATCCAGTTGATGCCCGCGTCCAGCGCGCTGTGGATGGCCTCAATCGACTCATTGTCGTCCTGCGGGCCCCAGGCGAATTCCCAGTTTCCACCGCCAATGGCCCAGGCACCGAAGCCTATGGGTGTAAGGTCCAAATCTGAGTTGCCAAGTCTGCGAAGAGGAATTGTACTCGAAGCGTTCATTGTTTTCTTAGATGTACTCCTAGTGATATGAGGTTGCAGAAGTTAATACGAATTCAATGGCTTACAGTGCGCTCTAAGCTGCGATGTGAAAATGGCCGTCGCGAATAATCTGCTCTTCGCCGCCTCCGGATTCGAGCCAGATGTTTAAACCAAGTCTCACCACGTCAATGTGCGTTCCGGAGCGCCAGGGAGCGCTTGTGTGTTCTCCATAAGAATTACCAAAAACACTGCGGACGCCAAAGAATTTTTCGTTCTGCAAAATATTATCGATGATCCACTCCACACCAGGATTAGTACCGATGGCAAACTCGCAACTCGGTAAGAGCTTTCGTCCGTGTGCGTGTTTGCCCAGAAATCCTCTTCGAGCTGGCGGTTCCAGCCGTGGCAGCACACGATACAGTTGCCTGCAATCTCGATGGTAAGCGGTGACGAGGCAAGTAAGCCCCTGCGGGCGCAGAGCCAGTGTGTGGGAGCTCCTGTAAGACAGTGATAGAGAACACTCCATCCCTGAATAATTTCGCATTAGAATGCTCGCAGCCGATGTGGGCCTATGTACATGGATCGCAGAGACGCCGGCCGTAGCCTTGCCAAAGCTCTTGGTGCGCTTCCTGTTATCCATGACGCAATTGTTTTGGCCTTGCCGCGCGGCGGCGTGCCAGTCGCCTATGAAGTAGCCCGTGCCTTCCACCTCCCTCTGGATATCCTGGCAGTGCGAAAGATCGGCGTTCCAGGTCAGCGCGAACTCGCCCTGGGGGCTATTGCAAGCGGCGGAGTCATCACCCTCAACGCCGACATCCTGTACAGTCTGCATTTGTCCGCCGCAACCCTCCATGCAATCGAGGAGGAGGCACGCCGTGAGCTGGAAGACCTCGAAACCCGCCTGCGAGACGGTCATCCGCCACTTCCCATTGAGGGCCGCACCGTGATCCTCATTGACGACGGCATTGCCACCGGAGCAAGCATACGCACCGCAGCTCGAGTCGTTCGTCCCCTCGCAAAAACTCTCATCCTGGCGGTACCTGTCGGAGCGCGGTCCAGCTGCAACGACCTGCTCCGAGAGGCCGACCAGGTCGTTTGTCCTCTTGCCCTTGACACCCTTGAAGCTGTCGGTGAGTACTACTACGACTTCAGCCAGACAA
>JAJXXG010000077.1 GCA_021781255.1 Acidobacteriota bacterium | reverse complement strand
TGTATGTCAGAACAGCGACCGACGAGCAGATCTTGACGTGGACCCTGGGGCGGACCCTCGACCAAAAAAGCCGGATTGCGAGCCAAAGCGAGTGCGAAGCCGCGGATGCGCTGTTGCAAATCTCCGACCTGGCAAGCCAACATTCTGCGGTTCTGTTCCGTGTGGCTTTCAGCGTTCTGCGACATGCGAATGATGCCGAAGATGTAGTGCAGGAGACATTTCTTTGCGTTCTAAAGAACCAACGGAAGCTGGCGTCGATTGAAAATCCGCGCATCTGGCTGGTGCGGATCGCATGGAACCTGGCGCTCGACCGCAAGCGGAGAATGCGCGCCACTCCGCTGCTGGAGGAAGCCGAGGAAATATTGAGCAACAGACCAAGCCGTGATTCATCCGCGGAAATCGCTATGGGAGCAGCACAAGGTTGTGCTCGCATTCTGCGCATGATCGACAAGTTACCCAGGAAAGAGCAGCAGGTCCTGCGGCTCTCCGCGCTGGAAGAATTGGGCACGCCGGAGATTGCGGCGATTTTGAAGACGACAGAATCCAGCGTACGCTCCTGCCTCTTTCGCGCGCGGCAGCGATTGCGAGAACGCATGGAAAGGGAAGAGCGGAGGAGGGGAAAGGCATGACCACCGAGCACAACGGGCCGATGAGAGTTGAGGTCGAAATCGATGCCGCACTAAAGATGCTGGGCGAGACGCAGCCTCCGGCGGCGATTGTGTCTCGCGTGCATCGCGGTCTGGAAACCGCGGCCATGTCGCGGCGAGCGCGATCATGCCGACGGCTCTTGATTCCGGCTGCCGGCGTCGCAATCGCCGCTTTGGCTCTGGTCGCGATCTTCATCCAGACTCAGCGAAGGCCGGAAACTCAAGAATCAGCCTTGAAGATTGCCAGGGTGGTTACAAACACTCCGTCGGCGCAAGCAACAACGATGCCTCCATCCGCGACGTTTGAAACTGAGCGAGCCCATGAAGGGAAGCGATTGGTACACTACCCCACTCGCCGACGAGGCCGACAAGGCTCCGAGACTCGACATGCCAAGAGTCTTCTAAGCTATCCGCTGACGCGGCAGGAAAAACTTCTTTTGAAATTTGTGCAAACCGCGAAACCTGCTGACCTGCAAGCTTTGAACCCGGAGTATCAGGCCAAGGTGGAAGCGCAGCAGGACGCAGAGTTCGCTGCATATTTGAAATCCGGCAGCAGCCCCGAAAGAGACAGCGCAACACAAACTATGGAATCAACCCAGGAATGAGGCTCACATGAAATGCAGGAATACGATTTGGCTTTCGCTTGTATGCGGCATCACTTTGGCGTGTTCGCCAGTTTTGGCGCAAGGCCCGCAACAGGATGCTCCGCCGCCACCACCGAACGGGCAACAGTCTGGAGCGCGGCCCAGTTCGCCGCTGCCGCCCCTTCCAAGTCTCAGCCCGGGCCAGCGGGATGCACAACGGATGATCTCTGGGCCATATCGGCTGACCTACACCCTGACGGAAATGGACGGGAACAAGCGAGTCGGATCACAACGCTATGCAATGATTCTGGATTCGAATGCGGCACCAACGCATCTTAATTTGGGAGCTAAAATTCCAGTTTATTATTCAACGCATTCATCGTCGTATTCCTATGTCGATGTCGGCCTGAAAATCGACGCCAATCTTCGGCAGTTCGCAAACGGAATTGAGCTCTTCACAAAAGTGGCTCAGACGGGGTTGGCGCAGGACCCGGATTCCGCTACGACTCATGCAAGCGGCGGTTCAGGGGACGCTGATAGAACTGCACCTGTCATTCAACAATCTCAATTAGAGACTGCGGCTTTGCTGACGGAAAATAGATCGACGATTCTTGGCCAATTAGACCAACCCGGCAGCACGCACAGCTTGCGAATCGAAGTGGAACTAACACGCGTTCAATGAATGATTGGAGACAGATGCAACAAAAAAGGCTCCCGCGTGGGAGCCTTTTGTGATTGGAGAGAGCAGAGGTCAGGCACGCATAATGAAGTTGAAGACGAGGCGCACCAGCATCAGCACGATGGCGCCTAGGAAAGCCGGGACGAATCCGCGAATGTGAAATCCGGGAACGAAGGCGCTGGCCAGCAGCAGGATGATGGCGTTGATGACCAGAAAGAAAAGCCCCAGGGTGAGAATGCTGAGCGGGAAGGTCAGCAGTTTCAGAAGAAATCCCACGGTTGCGTTCAGGAAGCCGACAACCAGGGACGCGATCAGCGCGCTGCCGAACCCGGCGAGCTCAAAGCCCGGCACAACATAAGCGCAGATGAGGAGCGCAATGGAACTGAGCAACCAGACAAGCAATAAGTGGAGCATAGCCCAAGTAGATTAGCAGAAGCGGTGCGAATCCTCCATGGTTTCGTCATGGGTGAGATCGGCTGGGGGAGGCTGAAAAGTGCAGGGAAGCCGGCGAGGGGTTGTTTAGTTCCGCGATCGGCTGGTGGAAACAAAAAAAAGCCACCCTGTGAAGGGTGGCTTTTCTAACAAAATTAATGCCGGCGATCACCTAATCTCCCACACTCAAAAATGCAGTACCATCGGCCCAGCGAGACTTTACTTCCGTGTTCGGGATGGGAACGGGTGTTGCCCTCGCGGTATATTCACCGGCAAATTGTCAAAGTACGCGAGCGTCGCGATACTTCACAACAGGATAGATTGGGATGAATCATTGAAACTACTTGGCTGACCGTTGAGTATCTTCAGCAAGAATTCTTGTGGAATTCTGTGCGAAGTTAATCTTATGGTCAAGCCGAACGGGCGATTAGTACTGGTAAGCTACGCACATTACTGTGCTTCTACCTCCAGCCTATCAACCAGGTGGTCTTCCTGGGCCCTTCATTTCCCTTTTGGGTTGGGAGATCTCATCTTAGAGCGTGCTTCCCGCTTATATGCATTCAGCGGTTATCACAACCGAACTTCGCTAC
>JAJXXG010000484.1 GCA_021781255.1 Acidobacteriota bacterium | reverse complement strand
ATGCGTCACGGCCGCATTCCAAACCGGATAAGCGGTCTGCTTGTAGCGCTCCGCAATCTGCACCATATTGCTCACCGTCCAGTCCCGAAGTACTCGTGCGGTCCACGTGGCGTGAATGTTCTGTACGGGGTAGTTGAATATATATTCCGACTGGAGACCATGCAGTGCGTCCTGTGCCCCATGTAATGCGGTCCAGGCAATCCGCACAGTTTGCGACTTCACTGGAATCCACGTTGCGGACGATTCCACCCCTGCAAAACTCAGCCCGCTCAGGTTCACCGCATGCCATTGCGATGTGGAAGAGGTTCGCACGTAGTCGATCGTGTCATGCTGTCGCGCATAGAAGCCCGTCACGGAAAGCGTAAGCTTCTTCCCGCAGATCCAGTCCAGACCGCCGTCACCGGACCACGCCGACTCCGGCTTCAAGTTCGGATTGCCCAGCGTCGAAGGGTCAGAGTAATACAGATCGGTATAAGTCGGAATCCGGAATCCGTAACCTCCGCTTGCCCGCAGCTTCAACCCATCTCTGACTCGCAGGCTCCCAGCAAGCTGAGGCGACCACACTGCCGGCACGCCGCCGGAAAATATCTCGTTCCGCAAACCCGCGGATAGGTTCCAGCGCTTCCTGGCCGGGCGCAGATCGAGATCCACGTAACCCGCACCGCGATTGCGCGCATGCGTTCCCAGGTTGTTGCTCGCAATGCTGTCGCCGTCCGCCTCAAGCCCCAGCAGAAACAGCGACCCGCCACGCACACTCACGGTGTGGCGCAGCGAGGCCTGCCACGACCCGTCGATATGGTTGTTTTCGTAAACAGCAGGATTGTCGCGCAGAAGCACAAACTCGTCGGTATGACGCCTGTACCCGAATGCCGCCGTTGTACCCGTGCCAAATTCCTGGCGGATGGAGGCGAACCAGCCCTTTGTTCGCTCCCACGAGTTGAAGTTGCCATAGAACTGGTTGGCACCGAACGCGCGGTCACTCGCCGCAAACAGCAGGTCCGATACACCTAGCCGCGACCCGATCCAATTCTCTGCCGAAGCATCCTCATTGCGGTAGTCGCGGTCAGCCATAAATCCTGTCGAGGAGTTGCGCGTCGCCGTCATGCGTCCGCTCCATCGTCCATGTACGGCCCCTGCCAGCAATGACTCTTCATTCACTCCAAAGCTGCCAGCCCCTGCGCGCAGGTGCAGTGATGCGTGATCCGGGGCGGCGGTTAAAAAGTCCACTACGCCGCTCAGGGCATCCACGCCGTGCAGCGTCGAACCCGCGCCCTCCAATATCTGGATGGAATCCATCGCCTCCAGCGGAATGGGCAGATCGAGATTGTGATGCGCACTCTGGC
The DNA here is from genome assembly GCA_021781255.1 of Acidobacteriota bacterium. The sequence goes on along the minus strand of JAJXXG010000484.1, from coordinate 1,590 downwards.
TGTCGTTGACGCGGAACCCGTTCACCATCACCAGCGTCTGCGCAAAGCTTCCGCCGCGCAGCACCAGGTCCGATTGTGCCCCGCCCGCTCCGCGCTGCTCAAGAAAGACCGACGAGTCTTCCCTCAGCATATCCAGTGGCGTCTCCACTTGCAGCAACTGCTCTTTCACCGGCAACACCAGCACGGCACGCGACGACTCCGCCAGCGGCACAGGTGTTGCCGATCCCAGCACCACCATGGTCTCGGAAGGACCTTTTACAGCGGTAGACCTGGCGTCCGCGGCGGTCTGCCCAAAGGCAGCCTGCAGGCAGGCGGCTACAAGGACTGCGCCTGCGATTCGAATGGATTTTGCTGCTCGCATAGATTGGCTCATGGCCATCATGTCTTTCGGCCGGGCGACATGCAAGGACGATTTGATATCAATGCAAATAGTTTAAGTGATAAACTATTGCAGGTCAGTCCATGCGCATCGATGCATTTCTACGGGAAAGCCCCATGTTCGCCGTGAGCCGCGCAGCGCGCCGGTTTGAGGCGCTCAGCGCACAGGTTCTTGTGGCCGACGACCTTGGCTTCCTGGAAGGGCTCGTCCTGGCGGCTCTCTTCTTTGAGGCGCCGCGGTATGTCAAACCGTCGCAGTTATCAGAGACCTTTCGAACCAGCCGCGGCAATATCAGCCATTGCATCTCGTCTCTTGAGGCAAAAGGCCTTCTGCAGAGAAAAATTGATCCCGAAGACGCACGCGCCTACCAGCTTTCGCTCAAGCCGCAAGGCAAGCGGTGCGCCCTGCGCGTGATCGGCGCTCTCGACAAGCTGCAGAAAGCGTTTGAGGATGAGATCGGAAAGGCCGCTTTGAGCGACATGCTGAAAGCCATACGAAAGCTGGAGACACGCGTTTCGGCCAGTTAAAGCCGGGACTCTCGTCCCGACCTGCGGCCCCGCCAAGTCGCCTCAAATCGCTACAGAATATAGCGGCTCAGATCCTGATCCTTCACGATCGTCGCCACCATCTGTTTCACATACTCGGGCGTAATGGTGAAAACCTTCTCCGGACCGGAAGCCGTCATGCGTTCGCTATAGGGCAAAGGCGTGGTGGATTCGCTCTTGATCGCCTCAGACAATGCCGCGGCCTGCTCGGTATCCGGGGTGCGGCGCGCTACGTCGGGCGCCAGAAAGCTGACATCCTCCAGCACGCGCTCCATGATGGTGTGCAGGCGGCGAGCGCCAATGTTCTCGGTCGTCTCATTCACTCTGAATGCGAACTCCGCCATCTCGCGCAGCGCGTCGGGGACAAACTCCAACCGCACGCCCTCCGTCTCAAGCAGCGCAGTGTATTGCTTGGTCAGCGAAGATTTTGGCTCGCTGAGGATACGCAGAAAATCTTCCACCGTAAGCGACTTCAACTCGACGCGAATTGGAAAGCGCCCCTGCAGCTCGGGAATCAGATCACTGGGCTTGGACACGTGAAAAGCGCCCGCCGCAATAAAGAGAATATGATCGGTGCGCACCATGCCGTAGCGCGTGTTTACCGTGGTGCCTTCCACGATGGGCAGAATGTCGCGCTGCACGCCTTCACGTGAAACGTCGGGGCCA
>JAJXXG010001302.1 GCA_021781255.1 Acidobacteriota bacterium | reverse complement strand
TTTCTGCAGCTTCGATCTGGTAGGAACGCCGCATCAGGCCATCATGCCCGCGGCAAATGCTCATGTGGGTCGATTCCTGATGGAAACTCAGCAGATCGACTCGGTGCCATTGCCGACCGGAAGCTTTACTGGACTGGCAATCCTCTCGCCCGGTGTAAACGCTGAATTGCCGGGCGGCACAGGCGCCAATTCCGGCCTCGGCAACGCGCCTATCTGGGCTAATGGCCAGCGCGACACTTCCAACGCTTTCCTCATCAACGGTGTCAACGCCAGCAATCTCTTCAACGGCAAGAGCACCAGCCAGGTGGACTCTTTCCGCATCGTCAACAACACGGGCCAGGCCAACAATGCTGCTGGCGGCGTGATTCCTAGCGCCTCGTCGGTTTATTTGGCTATTGGCAATGCCATCCCCACTCCGGCGCCTGAAACCATCGCGGAAGTCCGCGTGAACGCTTCGATGTACGATGCGCAACAGGGCTCCAACAGTGGCGCGCACATCGACATGAGCACCAAGTCCGGAACCAACCACATACACGGCGCCGTCTACGCGCACCGCGGCACCAACTGGATCAACGCCGCGCCCTTCTTCTACAAGAAGGACGACAACATCCCTGCCGCCTACAAGAATCCTCAATTGCACCGCTACACGGCCGGCGCCACTCTCGGCGGACCTCTCATCAAAGACAAGCTCTTCGGATTCATCGGCTATCAGCACTTGCACATCTCCGACCAGGAGACCGGTGACGAGCTTCTGGTTGTGCCGCCCGGATTGAGCGATACCAACCGCAATGCGGCAGGTCTGACTGCCATTGCGAATAACAACTGGACCACCAACGAAGGCATCTCCGGCGTCACGGTCAGTCCATCCAACTGGGCGTCGAACCCGGTCGGACTCAATCTCTTCACCTATCCAGCAGCGCCCGGTGAACCGGGAAAATGGCTGATCCCCAACCAGAATGCTCCCGGCACTCCCAATGTTTTCTCCCCTTACAACGCGTTCCTGCCCGGCACGGCGCGCTTCATTTCCGATCAGGCCGTAGCCGATCTCGATTGGAACATCGGCCCAAAGGACATTCTCGCGGCCAAGTACTACTACCAGCACGATCCCAACAGTTCGCCCTACGCGTATTCCAACGTCCCCGGCTTCACTGCGCACATGGATACCGGCTCTCAGCTGGGCTCCATCAACAACGTGCAGACCATCGGCACAACTCTGAGCATCTCCGAAACCGTGGGCATTCTCCGCGAGAAGGCCTACGCGACCAACGACCAGCTTTTCACGCCGCAGCAAATCGGCATGGGCTCGGGGTTCGGCAACTATTTTCCCGGCATCACCATCAACGATGCCATTGGCGATGCATTCGACGCACCGTCGGGCTACGGCTCCTCAGGAGGCGCCGGCCCGCTCTATGGCTTGGTCTTTCCTTCGCTGGCGATCGGTCCCAATGCCGAATATCAGGGCGCCAACACCGGCGTATTTCAAAACCGCATTATGCCCTCCGGTACGGCAATCTGGTCCAAAGGGCGGCATTCGTTTGCGTTTGGCGGTAGTTGGTCTTACACCCAGTTGAATATCCGCGATCATCGCACCGGCACGGGTAACGTGGATACGCCGGACCTTGTCACCTTTGCCAACAATTGGGTGACGCCGTACACAACGCAACTCTTTACTGCTACCACATTTCTGCAGGGCAACGCCGATCGCAATTTCCGCGCCAATGAAACCGGCTTGTTCGCCCAGGACAAGTTCCAGGTTTGGCCGAGCCTGAGCATCACGGCCGGCGTGCGCTACGACTGGAATGGCGGTCTGACGGAGAAAAACGGCAACCTCTTCAACTTTGACCCCTCGCAATACAGCTACGATGCGGCGTCCGACACCATCGCCGGCTCGGGCTTCATTATTGCCGGCAACAATAAGAACGGAACCTCTGGCGTGAGCAAGACTACGCTCACCGGCCGTCAGTGGGGCATTGCTCCCCGCGTGGGCTTTGCCTGGCAACCGTCGGCCTTCCATTCCAAATTTGTTGTCCGCGGCGGCTCCGGCCTCTACTACGACCGGGGCGAGCTGTTCACCTATCTCTCGCCGGGATACGCGGCCGGCGAAGTCGAAGGCGGCCCATTCGGCATTGTGCAGACACCGCCCTTCGTTACCCAGCAGCACTGCTCGTATTCTTCTTCCTATAACGCAGCCAACCCCACCTATCTCTACCTTTATTACGTTCCCATCTGCGGCGGTGGCTACGGCGATGGGGGTAGTGCTTACGTCGATAACTCGCAATACAACCTGGCCACGCCCTGGGGAACGACGTTGGGACCCGGACCCGTGAATCCAAAAGCCTCCGACATCGCCAACTATCTGCCGAACGCAGCCGCCATCATTGACGGAACGGTCGGCACCAACAGCAGCGGCCAGCCTTTTGTTCTCGGCGTCTACAACCGCGCCAACAAGCTGCCGTACAGTATCAATTTCACGCTGAATATCCAGTACCAGCCGCGAAACGACATCATGTTCGAGATCGGCTATGTGGGCAATCTCGGCCGTCACCAGGTCATACCAGTCCCCTTTAACCAGGCACAGATCGCCACGCCATCCAACCCCACTCATCCCGGCGGCCTGGCGACGCAGTCCTACAGTTATGGCTACACCGTGCTCGACCCCAACACCTTCTACCCGGAATGCGTGAACGATCCGACTGAGACCAATTGCAGCTACGGCACTATGCTGAATAACTACGAAGGCGGCAACGTCGATCTTCGCGTGCCCTACATCGGCTACTCGTCCGAGTCCGAGTCCTACACTGCTGCCGGCATCGCCGCCTATCATGCGCTCACTTCGCACCTCGAAAAGCGCCTCAGCCACGGTTTTCAGGCCGGAGTCTCCTATACCTTCTCGCACGCAACCGATGAGCAGAGCGGCATGGGACTGTTCTACAACGGCAATAACCCCAAAGACCTGCGTAGCGGCTATGGCTCGGCCGACTTCGACCGTACTCACGTTCTCAACTTTACCTACAGCTACACGCTCCCCAGGTTCTTCGACGAAAATACGCTGCTGGGAAAAGCGGCCGATGGCTGGGCACTGCACGGCGTCGCAATCATCCAGAGCGGCCAGCCTTACAGCATGATCGACTACTCCGGTGCTGTCGGCAGCATCTACTACAGCACGTTCAACGGCATTACGAATCCCATCGTCCCGCTGGCGCCCGGATGCACGAAAGAGAATGCGCTCACCGGGCAGAACGGCGCGTTCTACAACATCAATACCGGCCAGGGCGCTGCGCTTAAAGCCAGTTGCTTTACCATCCCGCTCCTGCAACCCGGCACCATGGGTGTTCCCAATGGCGACACCTATGAAACCAACTTCATCAACGGCGAACGCAACATCTTCCGGCAGTCCTGGCAGCGGCGCGCCGACGCTTCTCTGGTCAAGAACCTGATGATCCGCGAGCCGTACACCCTGCACTACACCTTCGATGTCTACAACCTGACCAACACCTCGAGCTTCGACATTCCCCAGAACAACGTGAATCAGAACGCGGGTTTTAACAACGTTCCCGTAGGAGGAGCACCGCTTTATAATCCTCCCTCCGGCTTAGGCATCACCAAGCACACCATAGGAAGCCCGCGCCAGATACAAATGTCGCTGCACCTGGATTTCTGATTCCGTTTCTTTCGCAAGCGATCAAAGGCGGCTCTCAGCGGAGCCGCCTTTGGTTCTTGCGTATCGAGCTTGGGCCCATCCTCCATTTTTCGGCCTCTTCCGCCTACAATTTCGGTATGACAGCGCTGCCCTGGACAATCCGTGGACTTCGCGAGGCCCTCGCCGCCGGAATTTCCCGGCCTTCTGAACTGGCCGAACTTGCGCTCTCCCGCGCCAATGGAAACGCCGCCCATAACACCTACCTCTGGCAAGATGCTGCCTGGACCCGCGCGGAAGCAGCCCGGGCCGAAGCCGTGCCGCGTGGCAATGGCGGCCCATTCGGCGACGGCCGGCCCGCGTTGTGGGGTCTGCCCATCTCCGTGAAAGATTGCTTCGATCTCGCCGGCTCGCCCACGACTTGCGGCGTCAGGTTCTATCGCGATCTGCACGGCAATGCCGCGCGCGACTCCTGGCTGGTGGAACAACTACGCGCTGCTGGAGCCGTCATCGTTGGCAAAACCCACCTCCATCCGCTGGCCTACGGAATCACGGGCGAGAACCCCGAATTCGGTGATTGCGTGCAGCCTCGCGACCCCACGCTGCTCACAGGCGGATCTTCAAGCGGCGCTGCGGCCAGCGTGCAAGAGGGCTCGGCCGTGGCCGCCATCGGGACAGATACCGGCGGCTCCGTTCGCGTGCCTGCCGCGCTCTGCGGGCTGGCCGGCTATCGCGCCACGCTGGGCCGCGGCGATTGGCGTGGAGGCGCGCATCTTGCGGAATCTTTCGACACCATGGGCTGGCTCTTCCGCGATCTTGAAGATGCGCCGCTCCTCGGTTCTCCCTTTGGTCTCATCCAAAACCAGGAAAAGAAATTCACGCGCTTTGCGTTCCTCGCGGACACTTTTCTATCCGATTGCGAACCCGAAGTTGCCGGGAACCTTCGCGGCGTCATTCGCGAGTTGCAGGCGCTCGGGCTCGCAGCGCACTCCATCGATCCGGCGTGGTGGATGGAATCGGTGGAAATCTTCGCGCCTCTTCAGGCGTCGCAGTCGGCGCGGATTCACGCCGGCAACTTCGACCAGTTCGAACCAGCAATTCGCGATCGGCTGAAGTGGGGTGCTAGCCTCACGCCCGATGAAATCGCCGCGCTGCGCCGGCGCCACGCCGATTTCCGCACGCGCATGGACGATCTCTTCGCCACGCACGAACTCATTCTGCTGCCTTGCGCGCCTGTAGCGCGCCTTGAAGCCGACGCAGACCACAGCCACACGCGCCCTCGCCTGCTGCGCTACACCACGCCGTTCAGCCTCGCGGGAACGCCTGCGGTTGCGATTCCCTGTTCGCACGGCGGCATGCAACTGGCCGCCGCGCCCGGAAGAGATGAGCCGCTGCTCCAGCTTGCCGCGCAAATCGGCGCGTACCGCAAGGCGCGTCGGAAATCGTAATTTTTCCGGAATCGGGAGTGCAGTTCAGGATGGTTTTTCCGTCACGAAGGGCTCAGGTTTCATTGATCCATCGCGCTGCTTTACCAGCATCTGCACCTTGCCCTCGGCGGCGTCCAACTCCTGTTTGCAGGCGGCTGACAGTCCCACGCCCTCTTCGAAGAGCTTGAGCGAATCCTCCAGTGCCAGATCGCCTTTTTCCAGTCGGTCGACTATGGTTTCGAGCTTCTTGAGCGATTCTTCAAACGACGGCATGGCGTTTACTCCGTTTTGAGATTTCCCGGTGGTAAAGCGCTGGCAATCACCTCGGCCGCGGCCTCGAAGTTGCCGAAGGGCGCGCTCACCTGCACGCCCTGCACATAGGGCCGCACCGCCTTCAGCATCTCCTGCGCAATCTTTATTCCCTCGGCTCGCGCGGCCTCGGGCGTATCCGCCTGCGCCATGCGCAACATAATCTCCTCGGGCATCCCGATGCGCAAGTCGTTTTTCATATACTCTGCGTTGCGCAGGCTGGTCAGCGGCCAGATGCCGGCGATCACGGGAATGGGGTGGTCCCCCATCCGGTCTTTCGCTCGTTTCAGAAACTCCTCCAGCAGGCGCAGGTCGAAGACCGCCTGCGTGATGGCGTACTCCGCGCCCGCCTCCACTTTGTAGGCGAATCGCCGCAGCTCGTGTTCAATGTCGGGCGCTCCGGGATTGGCCGCCACTCCGATGGTAAAGTTGGTGCTCGCGCCGATGGAGTTCGCGCCGATATCGAGCCCCCGGTTCAGCCGTTGCGCGAGGTTCACCAAACCAATGGAATCCACGTCATATACGGCAGACGCATCAGGATAGTTTCCCTGCTTGGGCGGATCGCCGGTGACGCACAGAATATTATGCAGCCCGATCGACGAGACCCCCAGCAAATCCGACTGGATGGAAAGAATATTGCGGTCACGGCAGGTGTAATGCAGGATCGTCTCCATCCCCGTGTGCTGCTGAATCTGGATGCAGAGGCTCTGCCCGCTCATCCGCGCCGAGGCCTGCGCCGCATCGTAAATGTCGATGGCGTGCACGCCAAGCCGCGCCATCAATTTGGCGCCCTCGATTTCGTTCGAGCAATCGATGCCGCGCGGCGGCACGAACTCCGCCATGGTGATGAACTTGCCCTCCGCGATCAGCGAGCCCAGGCGCGAACGCTGCGCCAACGGCGCCGGTGGAGTCTCTTTGCTGATTGCCGGAGCGGCGCCCGTCACCTCCACGTGCGGCTGCTCATCCATGGCGCGTATCGCCGAGCGCATGGCGCGAATGTGATTCGGCGTGGTTCCGCAGCATCCGCCCACAATCTGCGCGCCGGCGGCAATCGCTTTGCGCGCGAAGCTGGCCATATATTCGGGCGAGCACAGGTAAATATTCCGGCCTTCTACAGCCCGCGGCACGCCGGCGTTGGGCATGCCTGCCAGCGGCAGTGTGGTGGCCGCGCGCATGGCCTCGATGGCCGTCAAAACCGTCGCCGGCCCGGTAGAGCAGTTCACCCCGACGGCTCCGGCGCCCCACTCGGTCAGCAACGCCGCCGCCTGTGCCGGCAAAGAACCGTCAAGACACTCGCTCTCATCGTCCACCGTAACCATTACCAGGACGGGAAGATGCGGCGCCACTGCCTTGGCGGCTTCCAGCGCCTCGCGCGCCTCATTCAACGCAGGCATGGTCTCAATAATCAGCAGATCGACACCCGTACCTGGGCCATTTCCGGCCAGCATGCCGATCTGTTCGGCAAAAGCCGCGCGGGCTTCGTCCAGGCCGGTCTTTCCCAGCGGTTCCAGCCGCACACCCAGCGGCCCCACCGCGCCTGCCACCCACGCTTCACCCGCCTGTTTTTCCTTCAGGCGCTCCACGGCCTGGCGCGCCAGGCGCACCCCCGCTGCGTTGATCTCACCAACCTTTCCGCTGAGCCCGTGCCGCGACAAACGAAAGCGGTTGGCGCCAAAGGTGTTGGTTTCAAGAATCTCCGCGCCCGCCTGCAGGTACTCCTCATGCACAGAAAGAATCAGATTTGGATCGGAAAGGTTCAACTCTTCGTAGCAGCGGTTAATGAACACGCCGCGCGCGTAGAGTACCGTGCCCATGGCGCCGTCGGCGAGCACGGGACGGTCGGCGAAGATCTCGGCAAAGCTGGTCATTCTCTTGTCATGCTACCGCATTGCCAGGACGGTTGTATCCAAAAGTGCGCCAGCCGCAGGCTGATCGGCACACATTACCCGGCGCCGGCAAGGGAAGATGAGCCCTTTGGGCCCGAAGCCGGAGGACAGGGTCGCTTTGTTATACTTCGGAAGTCATAACTGTGGCAGATTCATGTTCCCGGCAGCAGGTTTTGCCCCTGCGGGCAAGACCAAGTCGCCATCAATTTGCACACACTGCGGCTTGCTCCGCGCTTTCAATCGAGGGTTGGGATTTTGAAGAAGAGAAGTCTTTGGATCAGCGCCAGTGCAGCTTTGGCAGGCGCCATTGCGCTGGCTGGTTGTGGTAGTACGTCCTACTTTGACGGCCGCGTGTTGCCGCCCAGTCAGCTGGTCAACCGCGTTCTGATCGCGATCCAGAACCCCGGCTTCTTGTCCAGGGGAGCGCTCCAGATCGTCGACGCTTACTACGATGAGCGCAGCGCCTACAACGGTAACCCGCCCAGCTTTTCCATCTCCGGATTTTCGGGCGCAATACCCATCAGCATTCAGAGCATGCCTGAGGAGCTATTCGGCGCCGTCTATGGCTCCAGCGATGGCAGTCTCACCACGGTCAGCTATTCCCAGGAAAGGAGTACCGGCACCGTCGGCGGCCTGAATGGCCTGTCGTCCAGCATCTTCATGACCCGCAACCAGAGCTACGTCTTCGCTGCCAGCCAGGCGTCTCACGTCCTGACGGTCGTGAACCAGGCCAAAGGCGGATCTTACCCCCTCGGCCTTCCCGGCGTGTACCGCGTGAGCGTGAATCCAGGCGGGTCGGTAGCGCTGGCCTTCGTGCAGAACTCCAATTACGTCTACTATCCGCTCCAACTCACTGCAGCCCAATCCGTCGCCTACTCCGGAGGGGCCGCCACATGGCCTAAGGCCGCCATGGACTGCGAGCCGCAGAACGCGCCTGGATGGTGCTTGTTTCAAATGCAAAGTCCTGACCACATCGATGCAACCGGCAATTACTATGGCGCTCCGCTGGCCTTCGACCGTCCGGTCAAGGCCGTCTTTTCATCTGATGGCAGCACCGCCTATATCCTCAGTTGCGGACCCGAGTGCGGGGGCACCGCATCCTCCTATACGCCAATACCGGTTGCGCCCATGATCTTTCTTCTGGGCCAGGCATCCGGGGTTCTGCCCACGACCACCGCTCTCGCCCAGGCCACCGTCCCCATTCCCGGCGGCGCCAGCAACGCCCTGGTTGATTCCTCCACCATGTACGTTGTGGGCCAGAAGCCGCAGCTTGTTCAGGGGCAGACGCTCTTTGGCGGCAATCTTACCGTGGTCAATCTGGACACCAATACGATCTCCAACTCGGTCTCAATCAGCGATGGACAGCCCGGCACCAGCAGCCGGATGATCGAGGCCGACGACAACACCCTGTGGATCGGCATGACCGGCTGCACCGCAGGCGTACGCTACGCGACCCATGCCGCTGGCGGCTATGGTTGCCTGACCATGTACAACACCTCAACGAACACGGTCACTATGCTGGAGCCGTACATCGGCGACGCCACCGGCATTGCCGCTGTCACCGGCTTGCACAAGATCTACACAGCCGAGGGCGGGCAGGTATACATCTACTCCACCAAGGACGGCTCCTCAATCGACAATCAATACGTGACGGTGACCGGCACGGCCTACGACGTGACCTACATGGACGCGATCACCGACGCGAACAATACTGTCTACTGATTCCAATGCCCGCCGAGGCCGCCGACTTCCGCGCCGATGTTTTGGCCATCGCAGCTCACCGCGACGACGTGGAACAAACCTGCGGGGGAACCCTCCTGCGCATGGCCGCGCGCGGCCTGCACACCGCCATTCTCGATCTGACAAAGGGAGAAGCCGGAACCCGCGGCTCAGCCGTTGAGCGCGCCCGCGAGGCCGAGGAAGCAGCCCGCATCTTAGCAGTAGGTTGGCGCCAGGCGCTTGATCTGCCCGACGGCGCGGTCGAAAACACCCTCGAAAACCGTGTCGCCATCGTCCGCGTCCTCCGCCTGCTCCGTCCGCGCGTCGTCATCCTGCCCTATTGGCAGGCTCGCCATCCCGATCACGCCATCACCGCGGAGCTCGGCTACGAGGCCTGCTTCCTCTCCGGCCTGAAGAAAGTCGAAACGGGAGCGGAGCCGCATCGCCCTTTCAAGATCGTCTACGCCAGCCTCTACGCCGATGTGCGCCCCGGCTTCATCGTCGACATCACGCCCTTCATTGAACAGCGGCACCTGGCGCTCATGGCCTACCGCTCGCAATACGCCAACCAATCCGCGGGCAGCGGTCTCTTTGTCCCCGAAGAGGAGATTCGCGAGCGCACCTTCGCCGAGGCACGCCACTACGGCCTGCTGGCGGGTGTCCGCTACGGCGAGCCCTTTGTGCAAAAAGAAGTCGGCCTCGTCGACGACCTCACACTGCTGCCCGTGCAATCGCTCTAGTATTTTCAGTTCGAAGTCAGCATCACTAGAGCCTGTTATTAACTTTCCCGCGCCCTGCGTTGCGAGCGAAAATCGGCTCAGACGAGGCGGAGGACGAAGACTTTGGCCATACCAAGGCGAGGACAACAACGAAGTATGAGCCGATTTGCGCCGCAACCCGGAGGGCTGGGGCCAATTTCCCCGATCTCGGTGTCGCTCGTCGCTAGGAGACACCCGGTATGCGTCGCTCCTCGCTCCTTGATATCGGAAAAATTGGCGCCCAGCGCAGGCCACGCGAAAGTTAATAACAGGCTCTAACACCTGTCATCCTGAGCGCGGGCCGTTCGCTCCGCGAACGACCGCTGTCGACGAAACCGCCGCGCTTCTTGCTCCCGTCCTGCGCGACGAGGAAAACCACTGGACTGCGGACTATGTGCGCCTGCGCTTCATCGCGACTGTCTGACGGCCTTTTAAGGTTGTTGAATCCGCAGTTCTTCTGATAAATAACCGGGTAACTTATATCAGGTTCAAAATTACCAGAAATATCCTTGCATTTATCCGTGAGTTATGGCAAAGTAATCACTGCGTAGGAGAACGCCCGATGAAGAACAAAACGCAAAATTCGATGCGTAGGCTGGCAAGGCTCGGTACGAGCTGGTCCGGCCGCCGGGCTTGGTTTTTCTATCTCCCGTAACCCGTTGCGGTTTGCCTCCTGCGCATCCTGTATCAACATCGAATTTTCCCGAGTGGCGTAGAGCACAGGTTCATCGACTGTTAATCGACTAATGCCCTGTATTCGCTTGTTCCCTCGGGGAAGGTTATGTTGAGTTAGACTCGCCATTATCTATGCCTGCGCCGCGATAAGTTATGCGACGTTGTCAGGAAAGTTATGTATCTAACTCAGAGTCAATAAGTCAGAGCGCCGGTGGCGATGAAATGAGTTACTTCTTGCCACGAAAGCAGGGTTGAGGAAACCCTGCCGGACGCAGGTCCGCACGCTGGAAGCATGATGGTACCGCCTGCGACAGTGACGCCGTTGGTGCCGTTGGTGCCGTACAATTTTCGTCGAGAACCGAAAGAAACCTCGTCATAGCCCGAACTTCGCAAGAAAAAGATCGGTGTACTGGTTGGGGTTACTGAAGCCCGCGAACTGCCCATGGGTCATTCCGCCGACATAGACACCCTGGTTCCCCAGGCTCAAATAGAAAGGCGCGAATAAGCTTTCAACAAGTGGAGGGCCATCCAGCCCGGTTCCTAACTGTTGCGCCCACAGCGGGTTTCCGCTGGGATCGATCTTCGCCAGAAATACATCTTGTACGTGCATGGTCACACCTGAAGCGAAGGCGCTCTGTGTCATGCCGGCAACGTAGATATTGCCATTCGGATCTACGATCAAGGGTCCAGGAATATCCCCTACGTCCCCGCCGAATTGAAAATGCCAAAGCGTGGAGCCTGTCGCCGCGTCCACCTGCATGACCTCAATTTGCGTAATCGGGAGCCCACTGTTGTTCAGGACGTTTCCTCCCGAAACGTCGAGCTTGCCTCCGGAGATCGCCTGAACGTCCGATGGATAGAAGATTGGAAAAGTGCTGCTATCGCCGAATTGTTGCAGCCATACGGTCGCGCCCGTTGCGCCATCGAGTTTCAGGACAAACGGTTGTGAGATGGTAGCAGTTTGATTTCCAGGGAACGGCCCACTTGTCGCTCCAACGGCGTAGACGTCGCCGTTGGCATCCGCGCTGATACCGTTCATCAAGTCCGAGGCGTCATTTCCGTAGGTCTTTTCCCACAGTGTATTCCCGGACGAATCGACCTTCTGGACGAAAAGATCCTGCCCGCCCGCGCTATCGTAAATCTCTCCCGCGAAGATCAGGTTGCCGCTGCTATCGGCGCACAGAACACCGGGCCATACGTTCTGCGACGAGGAATACTGCTCGAGCCACTGCAAATTACCCGAGGTATCGTATTCGGCAACGAAGGCTTCATCGATACCATTTGAATTCGACGCTCCAGGATACGCTCCCATGGTGTCGCCAACAACAAAGATCCCTGATGCGGTAACGACGAGTCCGTCGAACTCATCCCAGACGCCGGATGAAAGTTCTTTCGCCCAAATCTGGTTTCCGTTGGCGTCCAGCTTGTACAGCGCGCCTTTGTTAATAATTCCTTCATTCGAATAGCCAGGAAGATTGCCGTGCGTGGATCCGGCGAGA
>JAJXXG010000362.1 GCA_021781255.1 Acidobacteriota bacterium | reverse complement strand
AAATAATGCAGGCGGCGTTCAAGGCCGCTGGCGATTACAAGATATTTCCAGATCAGTTGCGCTCGGTGAAGGATGGAGGCCTCGGGCTTCAGCCGTGGCAGCCGCTGGCGGCTTATTCGCGCACGCCGTTTGCGCCGGTGACGAACGGAAAAATGTTCGACTACGCGACCGGCAAGTGGGCTCCGGCGAGGTTTCACAATTACGTGACTGGCGAGTGGATCGAAGGCTCGCTGCCGGCCGATGTGACGATACCGGTGGGCACGTGGGACGCGGTGCTGGGACGGACGTATGTGCAGATTGCGCGCCAGGGGTGGGGCGAGCAGAAGTCGCAGAACGGCGGGGCGGATCCTGCGCTGAGCGGACCGGAAACTTCGAGCTATCACTTGTGGGCTGCGGCCCCTGAGGCTGCGGGCGGGGCAGGCAGCGCAGGAGATACGAGCCTGTTCGCGAATCGCAAGTTACATGTTGATACGAGCATTGAAGGTTTGGCGGGATTGGTGAATGGCGAGCGGCCCAGGTGGCTCATCGATGAGCTGAACGAGATCGAGACAAGCCTGAACGCATTCGAAAGCGATTGCCGGAACGAGAGCGGCGCCGATGGCGCGCATAAGCTGGCGCCGATTTACAGGGAGACGCTGGATTTGTACGCGCGCGTGAAGACGAGCGATCTGGACGCGGAGGCAAAGGCGGGCCTGGAACTGGAACTGGGCGCGAAGATCGAGCAGTTCCAGGAGGCGCTAAAGGATTTGCTGGGGTTAGACCTGGTCGCCTTCACGTCCAAAGGGATGAGCCGGCAACGATTCGGCCCGCCGGGCGGCGGAGCGGACGAGATGCCGCGCAGCGTGTGGCCGGGCGAAGAGTTCGGCGTGCGTGTGCATCTGGCGAATGCTGTGGGCGCTGTGCGGCTGAGCCGCGTGTGGTTGGAGTCGAGCGTTGGCGCACCTTGGAAGATTGAAGATGCGAGCGGAGCCACGATGGATCCGGCGTCAGTCAGCGATCGCTTTTTTCATGTGCACGTGCCGGACGACGCGCTGCCTACGGAGCCCTACTTCACCCGCCCCACCACCGAGCAGCCGTATTACGACATCTCGAACGAGGCGTGGCGTGAGCGCTCGTTCGCTCCTTATCCGCTGGCGGCGTGGGCGGAGTTTACGTTTGATGGCGTGCCCGTCCGGTTGGGGCAGGTGGTGCAGACGCTGGCGCGCGTGACCGGGGTGGGCGGCGTGTATGAGCCGCTGGTGGTGACGCCGGAAATCGGCGTGCGTGTAGAACCGGAGGCGCGAATACTCCCGCTCGACGGTTCCGGGGCCCCCACGGGCAGGTCTTTGCCCGCGGGGTGGGGTTCAGCTCTGCCGGTGAGGGTGATGGTCCATGCGCAGCAAGCGGCGGAAGGAACGGTTGAGCTGAAGCTGCCGGAGGGTTGGCGGTCCGATCCTGCGCAGCGGGAGTTTCATTTGAGTAGCTCGGGCAACACAGAGCCGCTTGCGTTCTCGGTTTCGCCGGCGGGCGACGTAAAGGCGCGCGCCTACGCGATTGAGGCAGTAGCGCACGCCGGCGGAAAAAGCTATTCGATTGGCTGGCAGAGTATTGGCTATCCTGGACTGCGGCCCTACAACCAATACAAGGCAGCGGAGTTGCGGACGCGCAAGGTGGATGTGAAGGTAGCTCCAGGACTGCGCGTGGGCTATGTCATGGGAACTGGAGACCTGGTTCCCGAAGCGATCGATGCGCTGGGTGCGAAGCCGCATCTATTGACTGAAGCGGAGCTCGCGACGGGCGACCTGTCGCAGTGGAACGTGCTGGTGATTGGGATTCGTGCCTACTCTGCGCGGCCGGAGCTGACAGCCGCGCAACCACGACTCGACGATTTTGTCGAACGCGGGGGAACGCTCGTCGTGCAGTACCAGAGCAGCACGTTTCCTGCTCCGCTGCCAATGGCGATGGGCAGGATGCCGGAGCGCGTAGTGGACGAGCAGGCCCCAGTGAAGCTGTTGGATCCCGCCAACCCGCTGTTTACCTGGCCGAACAAGATTACCGCTGCCGATTTCGATGGTTGGTTGGAGGAACGCGGCCACGGATTTCCCGATAGCTGGAATCCAAGTTACACGGCGCTGACCGAGACTGCCGATCCGGGGCAGGATCCGCAACGGGGTGGATTACTCGTCGCGCATCGCGGAAAGGGAACCTATATTTATGTCGCCTTTGCGCTCTACCGGCAGCTTCCGGAGTTAGTTCCCGGTGCTTACCGGCTGCTGGCGAATTTGCTGAGCGCCGGGGAGGAATCCGCGGGAAGTGCAGGCCAATCTCAGGCGTCACATCCGCAGAAGATGACCGGCAAATAGCATATTTATTAAGAACAGATAAATTTTTCCGACTTAACTGCTCAAGAGAAATCTCTCTGATCAATAGATCTGTGAATTCTGCGTGAATTCGTCAAATCTTAATCTTTATCTGCGAGCCTTGGATGCGGAGCGGAAGGGAGGGTTTTCCCTACAGCGGAACCAGAGTAGATGTATCCCGGAAGCACGTCAGCCAAGTGGCTTTTTCCTCAAGAAAAAGCCACCCTTCACGGATTAACGCAAGGACACGTTTACTCTGGTTCCGCTCTAACGCGTAACTCCTGCCGCTTGCACATTCATAGCTCGCGTGCCGATGGTGTTACCGCACAAGACCCTGTGCAAAGCGTTTGAGACGCGAAAGAAGAGTTTGTCTCAAATGCACGTGATCGCTGTAGCAATTCCAGAATGGCCTAACCTGAGGCCGATAATTTCAAGCCGATGCGTCTGACAAAACACAACGGTCTTGAATGATTCGGAGCAGGGTCCGGCAATTCTGAAATTGCCGCAAGACGATCCAAACCTATTTTAAGAAGAAGAGAGAGGCCCGAATGAAACTCGGAGTGAATGCGGCTGCAACGGCGATTCTGGCAGCCAGTCTTGTTGTTTCCTATGCGCAAACCAGCGGCACAACGCCGCAGGCGAAGAAACACATCGCCGCCAGAAGAGAAAAGACTCCGCCGCCTCCTTCGGTGGAAGAGCAGATCAACGCGCTGCGGCAGGAGATGCAGAGCCAGATCGATGCGTTGAAGAGCAGCATTGCCGAAAAGGATGCGCAACTGCGGCAGGCGCAGCAGACTGCGACCGAAGCGCAGGCGAAGGCTGACAAGGCGGAAGCGGACGCACAGGCGCAACAGCAGGCGAGCACAGAGAACAACGCGGCAGTAGCGACTTTACAGAGTACTGTGAAGGACATAAACACCAATACCCTCGGTCTGGTCGACACTATGCAGAACTTGCAGACGAATACAGCCAAGAAGGCTGAGCTGTCGGACCTTGCATTTGGCAAAGTGAAGATCGGCGGCCTGTTCTACGGCGACTGGGCCTACTACAACCAAACTGGTTTCGGACCGCAGTTCCTGACGCAGTTGAATCAGGAAGGCCCGGGCAACAACGGCTTTAACACCTTCGACATCACCCGCGCCTATCTGGACTTTCGCTATACGCCAGTCAACGCGATCACGATGCGCATCACTCCGAACATCTACCGTCAAGTGAATGGCTCGGCAGGCGCGACAGGCAACGGCAATGGCGCACAGATCGGCGCCAGCTCGAACGGCAATTACGGCTACCGTCTGAAGTACGCCTACCTCCAGTTCAACCACCCCTTCAAAGGGAGTTCAGCCTTCGGCCAGGATCAGATCCGCCTGGGCCAAACCATGCAGCCCATCACGGACTGGGAAGAGCACCTCTACGGCTACCGCTTCGTTAACCTTACGCCCTGGAACTATCTCAGCCTGAGTTCGACCTACGATGGCGCTTTGGCGGATGGCCCCGTCTTCGTGCATGGCAAGGAGTACCTCGACTACCAGATCGGCGTCTTCAATAACGCCGGCTTCCATGCCATTGAGCAAAGCGAGCAGAAGCAGGTAATGGGCCGCCTCTCGTATTACCCCTTTGGCACCCAGCCGAAGAACGGCTACACACTCACCGGCTTTGGCCTGACGGTCTTCAATGACTATGGCTATAACTCCGTAACACCCGACACCAAAGCCACTGCCGACGACCGCTTCGAAGTCCTGGCCCACTACCAGACCCGCGACGAGCGCTACCTGATCGCTGGTCTCTACGACTGGGGTCGCAACGCCTTTGGCGCCGGCAACATGTTCTCCGGGGCAGGTCCGACATCGACCGGCACCTACGCCACTTTCAACAGCCTTGCCAGCGCACTGCTGGCCGGTCGCAACACCCAGCAGCGCGGTTACGCAGTCTTCGGCCATGCGCCCTTCGGCAAGTCGCCCCTTGCCATCTTCGGCATGGTCAACGGCTTCCAGCCAAACACGAAAATCAACGGCACCAACCCGCTCGATTTCGTTCGCACCATCGCTGGCATCAGCTATCAGTACAATAACAGCCTCATCTTTGCCCTGGACGACCAGAACCTCACCTACGTTCACAGCCAGTTCAATATGACCAGCGCGCAGATCGCAACGTTCAGCTCTTCGCTGGCGGCGCAGTATCCGAGCGGCATTGCGAACGTCGTTCCGGATAGCACGAACGCGATCTTCATAAATGTGCAGTTTAGCTACTAGTGGAAAGGGATATTATTCAGGCAAATGAAAGCCCCCGTTTTCGAACGGGGGCCTCTTTTTTTGACCCAGCCGGAGCTCGCGGTCGGCACCGATCCATCTCAGGGCGTGCTACTCTTTCCCCTTCAACGCTCGTAGAAATTGCCGCCTATCAATCCGGTACTTGAATGCTTTTCGCATGTCAATGAAAATCACCGGCACCTCGTCGTTGTACTTCTGCAGCAACTCGGGGTCGGCGTCGATGTCCACCTCGCGCCACCGGAAGTCGGCCTCGCCCTCCGCCTGCCGAAGTGTCTCCTTAACGACCTCGCAGAGATGACATCCCTTGCGCGAATACACCAGCACATCGTGCATAGGTCGATTGTATTCTGCGGCCGCATAAGCGCAAAGGAAAAGGCAGCCCGCCCGGGCTGCCTTTTGGGTTGGGTTGGAAACCGCACTTACTCGGCGGCGGCTTCGACAGGCTTGGTCTGCGCGACGGTCCAGTCGGCCGCACCCACCTTGAAGCGCGCGAAGCGGCGCACTGTGATGTTCTCGCCCAGCTTGCCGACCTTCTGCGCGATCAGTTCCTTGATGCTGACGGCCTGATCCTTGATGAAGGGCTGCTCGAGCAGGCAAACCTCTTCGTAGAACTTGGCCATCTTGCCGTCGACGATCTTCTCGATCACAGGCGCGGGCTTGCCGGTGGCGGCGGCCTGGGCGCGATAGATCTCCTTCTCGCGCTCGAGGTCCTCAGCAGTCACGTCCTCAGGCTTCACGTAGCGGGGATCGCTGGCGGCGATGTGCATCGCTATGTCTTTGAGCAGTTCCTGAAAGTCGGCAGTGCGGGCCACAAAATCACTCTCGCAGTTGAGCTCGACCAGCACGGCGATTTTGCCGCCAGCGTGGATATAGGAGCCCACCGCGCCCTCGTTAGTGGCACGGGCGGCCTTCTTCTGCGCCGAGGCCATGCCGCGCTTGCGCAGCACCACGAAAGCATCCTCGATGTTTCCCTTGGTCTCCTGCAAAGCCTTGAGGCAGTCGCCCATGGGCGCGCCAGACTTTTCGCGCAGCTCTTTCACTAATTTGGCATCAATCTTTTCGCTCACTGTCGTCATCTCTCTATTTTCCTGGCCGGAAGCGGCCTCGCGAATGAATCGCGGTTAAAAATCGCAATGTATGTTCGTGCCGGTCATTTTCCGGCATAAGAAAAGCGTGGTCTCTACCCAGAGGCCACGCTTAACTCGATCTGCGCATGGACTCGCGCGAACTATCGCAAAACCAGAGTAGCTGTATCCCGTAGCCGGAAATGCAACGTCGATGCGACCATCAGGGAGCAGCGACCTTCGAGAAAACTCAACAGGGCACTCTTACTCTGGTTTTGCCGTAACTTAAACGCCGCCTTCGGCAACTTCGGCTTCTTCCAGAAGGGCCGCAACCGCCGCGGGCGCCTTGCGGATGCCTCCGCCCAAAACAGCTTCCAGATCGACGTCATCGCCTGACGAGGCCTCGGCCGAGATCTCGCCGCTCTGCTCACCGATCGGCTCCGGCGTTTCTTCCTGGAAGGTCTTGTCGCCCAGCAGATTTACGCCCTCTGCGGCCGAGTCGGCAACCTTCGAAGTGAAGAGGCGAATGGCGCGCAGCGCGTCGTCGTTGCCGGGAATCACATAGTCGACCACGGTCGGATCGCAATTGGTGTCAACCACCGCAACGACTGGAATCCCCAGCTTACGCGCTTCCTTCACGGCGATGGCCTCATTGTTCGAGTCGACGATGAATAGCGCATCGGGCAGCCGCTTCATATTCTTGATGCCCGCCAGGTTGGCCTGCAGGTGCTTGCGCTCCCGCTCCAGGCGAATAACTTCCTTCTTGGTGAGCAGGTCGTAGCGGCCATCGGTGGCCATCTCATCCAGCTCCTGCAGGCGCTTGACCGACTTCTGCACCGTAACCCAGTTGGTGAGCAATCCGCCCAGCCAGCGCTGGTTGATGTAGGGCATGGCAGCGCGCGTTGCTTCTTCGGCGATGGCATCCTGCGCCTGGCGCTTGGTGCCCACAAAGAGGATCGTCTTGCCGCTTGCGCATAGATCAGTGACGAATTTGGACGCATCCTTGAAGAGCTTGAGCGTCTTTTGCAGGTCGATGATGTAGATTCCGTTGCGCTCGCCGAAGATGTATTCCTTCATCTTGGGGTTCCAGCGCTTGGTCTGATGCCCGAAGTGAACACCCGCTTCGAGCAGTTCTTTCATAGTGATGGTTGCCAAATGTCCTCCTTTGTGGACTGCATCCGGGCAAATCGTTCGTGTGGTCCGGATTTATCCCCTTGCGGGGAGATTTGTGAAACAAGGTGTCAATTCACAGTTCGTAGTTCACAGCAACACGATCCACTGTGAACTGCGAACCAGGAACTGCGAACTGCAAGCGCGTTAGCGCTTGCTGAACTGGAACCGCTTGCGCGCGCCCTTCTGGCCGTACTTCTTGCGCTCCTTGACGCGCGCGTCGCGGGTCAGGAGGCCTTCGGCCTTGAGGGTTTTGCGCAGCTCGGGGTTGAACTCGATCAATGCTCGGGCTACGCCCATCTTCACGGCATCAGCCTGCGCGGCCACGCCGCCGCCGCTCACGGTGGTCACGACATCGAAGCTCGCAGCCAGATCGGCCACAACTAGCGTGCGCTTGGCTGCCACGCGCTGCTGCTCGGTGACGAAGTGCTCGTCGAATTTCTTGCCGTTCACCTTCCACTCGCCGCTGCCGGGACGCAGAAAAACGCGCGCGATCGCTGCCTTGCGCCGCCCCGTCCCGTAATACTGAACCTGATCTTCTGCCATTCCTTGTTAGCTCCTAGCTTCTAGCAGCTAATAGCTGCTTTTACGCAATCTTCAATTCCACCGGCTGTTGCGCCTGGTGGGGGTGCTTGTCGCCGCGATACACCTTTAACTTGGATCCCATGGCGCGGCCCATCTTGGTCTTGGGCAGCATGCCCTTGATGGCTTCCTCGAGAATCTTTTCGGGCTTGCGGCTGAGCAGGCGTGTGAACGACTCCTCGCGCAGGCCGCCGGGAAAGCCGGTATAGCGGCGATAGAGCTTGCTCTGGGCCTTGAGGCCGGTCAGGCGCACTTTCTCGGCGTTAATGACGATCACGTGGTCGCCCATATCGATGTAGGGCACATACTGCGGGTTCAACTTGCCGCTCAGGACACTGGCAGCTTTGGTGGCCAGCCGGCCCAGCGTCTGGCCGCTGGCATCCACCACATACCATTTGCGGTTAATGTCCTTGCCGCTCGGAACAAAGGTCGACATCTCTCTTCTACCCTCAAAAAACGCTTGGCGCCGGTCGGCAAAACCGCCGGCTGCCAAGGCAACTACGCCCCAAAAGCGCCTGCGCAAAACACATTTGCCCGCGCAAAACGCTCACGGGCCTGAAATTCTACCCACTGCCAAACAAACCAGTTCGGGTGAGGATCTGCGGGGGTTAGCCCAACAGGGGCTTTGGCTCTACCGGACGCTTTTCCGAGTCCGGCCGCCGACGGCCTGTTCCAGTAGAGCTCATGGAGGGCCTCTACCAGACTGGTCCGGGTGAAGACACACTGACCTCAGGCGCAACACCGCGCAAGGACTTTAGAATACTGGAAAATAGGCGTCGAGTCAACGACAGAACTCGCCCTCCGGCGCAAACCCCGATGATCTGCCTTGGTGCCGGAAAGCGCACCGGGCCGCCACTCCTCGCGTCAATTTTTGCCGGTCGTGGACCCCCTGCACATGAACTAAACTAGTCCCGTCATGGTCATCACCGGCGTTTCTTCCTCGATTCAACCGCGCACACCGCGGGGCGTGTTTGCCAATGAGCCTTTTACCGATTTCAGCAATGCCGAGAATGCTCACTCCATGCGCCGCGCGCTCGATCACGTCGCCGCGCATCTTGGCTCCGAGTACAGCCTGATCGTCGGCGGCAAGCGCCTGAAAACTCAAGACAAGATTCGCTCCTTCAATCCGGCGCGGCCGGAGCAGTTGGTCGGGGTGCATCAGCAGGCCGGCGCCGCCCAGGTTGAAACCGCAATGTCCGCGGCCCTTCACGCCTTCGATTCCTGGAGCAAAAGGTCAATCGAAGAACGAACGTCGCTCCTCCTCGGCGCGGCCGAGACCATCCGCAAGCGCAAATTTGAGTTCATGGCATGGCTTACCTATGAGGTGGGCAAAAACTGGGCCGAGGCCGACGCTGACGTGGGCGAGACCATTGATTTCCTCGAGTTTTATGCCCGCGAAGCGCTGCGTCTGGCTGCGGCCACCACTCCCATTCAGTATCCCGGCGAGCGCAACGAACTGCACTACATTCCGCTTGGCGTGGGTGCCGTCATTTCGCCGTGGAACTTTCCCTTCGCCATCATGGCGGGCATGACGTCGGCCGCCATCGTCACCGGCAACACCGTGATCCTCAAGCCATCGAGCGACGCCCCGACCATCGCCGCCAGATTTGTCGAGGTGCTCGAAGAGGCAGGAATGCCCGACGGCGTGGTGAACTTCTGCCCCGGTTCCGGCGCGTCGTTCGGCAATGCGATCGTCGAGCATCCGAAGACCCGCTTCATTGCCTTCACCGGCTCCAGGGCCGTGGGTCTCGAGATTCACGAGCGTGCCGCGCAGATGAAGCCCGGCCAGATCTGGCTCAAGCGCACCATTCTCGAAATGGGCGGCAAAGACTCGATTCTGGTTTGCGCGGATGCGGATCTCGACGCCGCCATCGAGGGCGTCGTCGCGTCGGCCTTCGGCTTCAGCGGACAAAAGTGCTCGGCCTGCTCCCGCGCCATTCTTGAAGCTCCCGTCTACGACGTCTTTGTCGAGCGGCTGCGCGAGCGCGTCGCCTCTCTGACCGTGGGCGATCCGGCGGCCAATCACAATATAGGCCCGGTCGTTAATCGGGCGTCGTTCAACTCCATCCTGGGCTACATCGAAACCGGCAAGAAGGAGGGCAAGCTGGTTGCGGGCGGAGCCGCTCCCGCCACTCGAGAGGGCGGCTTTTTCATTGAACCGACAATCTTCTCCGAAGTCTCGCCCCACGCAGTGGTCGCGCAGGAGGAGATCTTCGGGCCGGTGCTGGCTCTCATTAAAGTGGCAAGCTTTGACGAGGGCCTGCGCATAGCGAACAACACGCAGTACGGTCTCACCGGCTCCCTTTACAGCATCGATCCTCAAAAAAAGGCTGCCGCGCGCAGCGCCTTTCATGTTGGCAATCTCTACTTCAATCGCAAGTGCACGGGCGCCATGGTTGGAGCCCACCCCTTTGGCGGATTCAACATGAGCGGGACAGACTCCAAAGCCGGCGGGCCCGATTACCTCTACCTCTTTACCCAGGCCAAGAGTGTCGCCGAAAAGCTCTAGCGGCGCCGTCCAGGGCTTTTGCGCTGTATCTTTACGCAGCCAGAATCAATCCAATCCCGGGCGAGGTGAATCAAATGCCCAAACTCGCCAAAACTTTCCCCCTGGGGCCTGTTCACACTCCCAGCGCCACCGCGTCAGGAGTGTGAACAGGCCCTAGTACAGACGGTCGATGCTTATCGTTACCTGGAATAGAACCAGCAGGTGGGAAAGGTTGTGATTACAGTCCAGTAAACTTAAGTCATGGCGCTTTGTGCGCTGCGCGATCCGGCTTCAATCTTGTGTATTTTCTCGGTCGCGGCCCGCTTGGCATCTTGCGGGAATGGTTGTGAGGAACCCTTTTCACGCGATGACAGCATTAGAGTTCACAGTCGTGGTTTGGGCGCTTTCCACGATTGCCGGCTTTCTGGGCGCGCTCACCGGCCTTGGCGGCGGAGTCGTAGTGGTGCCTGCGCTCACGCTCGCGCTCGGCGTCGACATCAAGTACGCCATTGGCGCGTCGTTGGTCTCCGTCATCGCAACCTCCTCGGGCGCGGCGGCGGCTTATGTGCGCGAGGGGTTTTCCAACATTCGCATCGGCATGTTCCTTGAAATCGCCACCACGCTCGGCGCGATTCTCGGTGCTTATCTTACCGGGCGCATCAGCACCCACGCGCTCGCCATCATCTTCGGTCTGGTCTTGGTCCAAGCCGCGTATCAGTCTCTGTTCAAAGGGACCCTGGATGCCGGTCCCCCGGTCGAGTCGGATGCGCTGGGGCGCCGCTTGAGGTTGGGCGGAAGCTATCCCTTGCAGGGCCAGATATATGGAGTGCGGAACGTGCGCACGGGATTTGGCCTCATGTTTGGGGCCGGAACGCTTTCAGGGTTGCTCGGCATCGGCTCCGGCGCTGTCAAGGTGATCGCGATGGACCGCGCCATGTGCATCCCCTTCAAAGTCTCTACCACCACGAGCAACTTCATGATCGGCGTAACTGCCGCCGCCAGCGCCGGCATTTACCTAAGCCGCGGATACATCGACCCGCGAGTGGCCATGCCGGTGATGCTGGGCGTGCTCGGCGGAGCGTTGTTGGGGGCCAAGGTGCTCGTGCATGCTCCGGTGCGAACGTTAAGGGCTGTCTTCGGAGTTGTGATTCTGGCTCTCGCGGTTGAGATGATCGTTAATGGCATAGTGGGAAAGGTGTAACCGGGATGGATGACCACCGATTGGAGAACATCATCGGGCAGCTTCTGCGGGCTGGAGTGCTGCTGGCCGCTGCCGTTGTGATTGCCGGCGGCGCTTCCTATCTCTTCCTGCACCACTCCGACCAAGTGAACTATCGCACCTTCGCCGCCGGCGGGCGGGAACTCCGCACGCTTTCCGGCATTGCGCGGTTGGCGGCGAGCCTCAACAGCGAAGGATTGATTCAAATGGGCCTGGTGCTGCTGATCGCCACGCCCGTCGCGCGCGTAGCCATGGCCATCGTTGGTTTTGCTCTGGAGCGGGACCGCTTGTATACGGTCGTGAGCCTGATCGTCCTGCTGGTTCTTACCTTCAGCCTGATCCACGCTACTTGAGGATCTGCGGTCGAGCCGGCATACGCAGACTGAGATCAGCGCGATCGTGAACCCCTCGCCCTACACGGAGGTAGTGCGCTGATCGCACGCACCTTGCGGCGGACAAGCGGCGCAAAGCGCGTGCGGACCCGGGCTCTCATCCGAGCGCCTCGGTTCAGCGGCCGATGGCGGGCCGCGCGGCCGTTGTCAACGGTCCGGGCGCGGCAGGATCCTTCGCGTCGTTGGTGCCCGCAGCGCCTTTCCTTGCGCCCCCCTCTTGCGGAGCTCCTCCCGGCGGTGGTCCTCCTCCACTCTGCCTGGGAGCCGGCACCATCAACACTCCGATATTGGCGGAGTACCGGTATTTCGGCAGCGCCAGCCAGACAAAGGCTGCGAGGAGCGGGGAGACGGCCATCAGCAGAAACGCGAGATGGTAGGAATGTGTGCGGTC
>JAJXXG010000336.1 GCA_021781255.1 Acidobacteriota bacterium | reverse complement strand
TCCCCATTGTCTGGAAATATCCCGGTGTGACAGCGCGGAACTCGACAGTCTGTTCCAGATTCTGCCGGCCCGTTGGATAGCTGCCGATGTTGAGCCCGCGATCCAATGGCAATCCATTCACCGCTGCGATGTGATCCACACCGGGAATGCGGGCTAATCTGTCGAACACGGTGGTAATGAACTGCATGGTTTGTCGCGTGTTCGCGTAGTGATCGCCTTTGAGTGCTACTTGAAAGACCGTAAGCTGCCTGGGCTCTATCCCGGTGGGCAAGGCGCGCAGCCGGACAAAGGTGCCCAGCAGCAGCGACGCCGTGGAGACCAGCACGGTAGCGGCCGCAATCTGCGCTACGATCAGCGCTCGCGACAGTCGTGCATGCGAAACCGTTTCGCCGAGTGATGGCCCTCCCAACCGCATCTCGCTCCGCGTCTTGCGGAGAACGAGCCAGGCCGGGAGCATGGAGACAACGCCTGTAGCGGATAGTGCAACCAAGATGATCACTACGCTCAACAACCACAGACTCGGCTCGCCATGCAGGTTGGGCACTGCAAGCGGCGCAGCATGGAGCAGTAACCCGGCCCCAATGTGCGCCACCAGCACGGCAACAATTCCGCCGCTTAGCCCAAGCAACAATCCCTCGCAGGCCATGAGCCACACCAGACGCTCGCGTGTGGCGCCGAGCGCCGAGCGCAGGGCAATTTCTCGCGAGCGGCGCATGGCGCGCGCCAACATCAGCCCGGCCAGATTCAGGCACGCAACCAGCAGCACGGTCAGAACCGCGCCCATCACCGTAAGCAGGCTGCGGCGCACGTCGCTGACCATCACGTCCTGGAGCTTCCAAACGCGAAGTTCATGAAGTGTATTTTCACGCCCAAACCATTTCTTGTATCCCGGATACTGTTGATAGAAGGCAGGGGTGAGAGCGCTCAATTGCTGCTGGACCTGATTGAGGGTCACACCGGGCTGCAGCCGCGCAATCATCTCATAGTTGTCCCCTTCGTAGCCCGGGTCTTTCGGGCTCAACTGCAACGGTTGCCAAACATCGGGAGTTCCAAGGACGCCCGGCGCGGTTTCGGTGGTCACGGCAAAGCCGGCCGGCATCACTCCCACAACCGTAAAGGTCTCTTCGTTCATGCGGATGGCGCGGCCCACAATCGCAGGATCGCGGTCAAAGAGACGGCTCCATAGTCCATCGCTCAGCACTACCGCTCTGCCGCCCTCTGGCCGATCCTCCTCTGGCGTAAAGACTCTTCCCAGTGCAGGCTCGATGCCAAGAGTGCGGAAGTAGCCCTCAGAGACGCGCAGCGAAGTGATCTGGGCAGCGCGGCCCCCGTCGAGTGCGAGGTTGACGGAAGGGCTATTGTCATCCATCACGGCAACGGAGGAAAATTCATGGCTGTGTTCGCGCACAAAATCCGCTGCGGTGCCGGTCTGCTCTGCATTCGGACGCTCATGTGGGAAGGTAAAAGCTATGCCCACCAAGCGGCCCGGATCGGGATAGGGTAAAGGCTCAAGCAGCACGATATAGATCACGCTATACACGGCCGCAGTCACACCGATGCCCAGCGCCAGCGTGAGCACCGCGGTGAGCGTGAAGCCCGGCGATTTGCGCAAGTGGCGCAACGCGAAGCGCAGGTCCTGGAGCATGGTTAGGCCTCCACTTCTTCCGTCAGCTTTTTGAGTTCTCCCTCCGAGACCACCTTGCCGTCGAACAGGTGCACCTCGCGCTGCGCGTGCTTGGCAAAGCGCGGATCGTGCGTGACCATGCAGATGGTGGAGCCCTCGCGGTGCAGGTCGGCAAGCAGATGCATTACGGCTTCGCCGTTCTTTGAGTCCAGGTTGCCCGTCGGCTCGTCGGCCAGCAGGATGGAAGGCGAGCCTGCCAGCGCGCGCGCCACAGCCACGCGCTGCTGCTGGCCGCCAGAGAGCTGCGCGGGAAAGTGCCGCATGCGGTGCGCCATGTTCACGCGCTCCAGCGCTTCCTTCACGCGCTTCTTGCGCTCGGCCGCGGGCATGCCGGCGCGATAGGTGAGCGGCAGCTCAACATTCTCCTCCACGCTCAAATCGCCGATAAGGTTGAAGCTCTGGAAGATGAAGCCGATCTCCTGGTTGCGAATGCGCGAGCGATCGCTGAAGCTCAGGTTCTCCACCGGCTGGTTGTTGAGCCGGTAGCGGCCGCCGGTGGGCGTATCGAGCAGGCCCAGGATGGAGAGCAGCGTGGACTTGCCGCAGCCCGAAGGGCCGGACATGGCCACGTATTCGCCGCGCGAGATGGTGAGATGAATGCCGGAGAGCGCGTGCGTCTCCACTTCGTCGGTATAGAAGACCTTGGTGAGATCCTCGATTTCAATCAGCTTGTCGTTCGCAGCCATCCTGCCCCCTCGTGTTCTCAAAAATCGTTCGATCTGAATCTGCGTGCCTGCCCGTCGTCCGCGCAGGACTAATCCAGGCGGATGCGGTCCACATTGTCGTAGCGCGACATATCCGAGAGAATTACCGAGTCGCCTTCCTTGAGCCCTTCGATCACCTGAATGTTGTTGACCGAGGCGCGACCCACCTTGACCGGAGCACGCGTTGCTCCCTTGCCGTCCGGATCGAGCCTGAAGAGGCTCAGCGTGGAGTTCTCATTGCCCAGCGCAGGGCGGCCCACATAGAGCACGTCGTTCAGGTGCTCCAGGTCAATGGTTCCGTCCACGCTCAACTGCGGCACCGCGCCCGGAGGCAGCGGCCCATCCAGTTGTACGTCAACCGTGCGCGTTCCGTTCACGACCGACGGATCGATGCGAATCACGTGTCCCGGAATGACCCCGTTGTGCGTATCAATCGTGGCCGGCTGCCCGATCTGAATGTCGCGCGCCTGCGTCTCGGCAATCTGCAGCGCAGCCTTCAGCTTGTCGCGCTGGATGACCTCGGCCACCGATGTTCCCGCAGCCACGTGCTGCCCCACCTGGACCGGCATGGCCAGGGGCGCGAGCGTGCCGGAGATGCTGGAGCGCACATCGAGCTCCTGCGACTGCTTCTGATAGAGCGCGAGCAGCGCCTTCGCCTGGTCGATCTTGGTCTGCGCCGACGCAAGCTGCACCTCAACAGCCTTCTGGTTCACCTCAAGCTGCTGAATGCTCAGGTGGTGCTGCGCCGTCAGCTGGTCCGCGGTGTTCTTTGACTTCTGATAGGCGAGCCCGGAAATCACGCCAAGCTTGTAGAGCGCCTCGTCGGTCTGCGCCTGCAACTGGTCCTGCGTGTAGTCGGCATTCACCGCCGCAGCCGCAGTTTTCTTGTCCATCAGCGTGCTCTGCAGTTGGGCCTGCATGCTCTTGTAATCCGCCTCGGCCGCCTTCACGGCGAGCTGGGCATCCAGCAGCTTCTGCTCCAGCTCGGGATCGGCCAGGTCCATGATGACGGTGTTCGGCGTGACCTGCGCGCCCGGCAACACGCGGATGCGCACCACGGTGGCATCGGTTGGCGCGGGAATCAGTTCAATCGAGTCCTCTCGCGGAACGAGCGACCCGGTCGAGCCGCGTACCTGGCGAATCATGGGTCCGCGCTTGGCCGTGTCGGTCCAGATGGTGGAGCGGTCCACGGTGGGCGCCGCCGGCTTCAGCCGCGCAACGGCCACCGCCGCAACTGCAAGAATCACCACCACGACGCCGGCCCCAACCAACAGGCGGCGTTTCCTCTTCTGCTTCAAGTCTGGGCGTGCGATATCCATCACAGCTAGATACTGCACTTGCAGTGCCAAAGGTTCCGCTTATCTTTCTCAATGAAATGAAAGCACTTGCGGGGGGCAGCTTGAACGGGGCCTTGGAATGTGGTGACCGTTTTTGGGCCGGACTGTCCGATTCCGGACAATCAATGACACACGAATGCGCGAGGATAGAGCCTGGCGGCATGCGCCGGTCAGACGCGCTCGACGGCCAGGGCCACGGCGTTGCCGCCACCCAGGCAGAGCGAGGCGATGCCCCGGGCCGCTCCGCGCTGCGCAAGCGCATACAGCAGCGTCACCAGCACACGCGCTCCGCTGGCTCCGATGGGGTGGCCGATGGCAACCGCGCCACCGTTGACGTTGACGCGCGCAGGGTCGAGGCCGAGTTCGCGGATGACCGCCAGCGCCTGCACGCTGAACGCCTCGTTCAGCTCGAACAGATCCACGGCGTCCAGCGTCCAGCCGGCCTTCACGGCCACCTTGCGCACAGCTTCAATGGGAGCGAGGCTCATCCACTCCGGTTCGCGGCCGCTTGTGGCCTGGGCGCGAATGACGGCGAGAGGCCTGAGGCCCAGTTCTCTTGCCCGCTCGGCGCTGGTAACCACCAGGGCCGCGGCGCCGTCGTTGACGCCGGGAGCATTACCGGCGGTCACGGTGCCACCCTCCTTGAAGGCGGGCTTGAGGCGGGCCAGGATCTCCGCGGTCGTATCGGGGCGGATGGACTCATCGGAATCAAAGCGGCGTGGCGATTCGCCCTTCTTTGCCGACGGCAGTTCGACGGGAAGAATCTCGCTGCGGAAGAAGCCCTGCATCGTGGCGGCGGCGGCGCGGCGGTGCGACTCGGCGGCGAAGGCATCCTGCTCTTGGCGGCTGATGCCGTATTTCTCCGCAACCAGCTCACCCGCCACGCCCATGTGGAAGCCGTTGTAGACGTCCCACAGGCCGTCGTTGATCATCGAATCCACCAGCGTGCCGTTGCCCATGCGATACCCTGCCCTGGCCTGGGGCAGCAGATAGGGCGCGTTCGTCATGGACTCCATGCCACCCGCGACCACGATGTCGGCATTCTCAGTTTGCACGGCTTGCGCGGCGAGAGAAACAGCTTTCAGCCCGGAGCCGCAGACCTTGTTGATGGTGAGCGCGCCGGCCTGGTAGGGCAGGCCGCCGTGAATCGCGGCCTGACGAGCGGGGTTCTGGCCAAGGCCGGCCGGCACCACGCAGCCCATGATGCACTCATCCACATGAGCAGCCTCAACGCCGGCGCGGCGCACCGCCTCCCGCACCACAAGCGCGCCCAACTGCGGCGCGGTAAAAGGCTGCAGCGAGCCCTGAAACTTTCCCACCGGCGTACGAACCGCTGAAACGATCACGACGTCTTTCATGCCAGGCACTCCCGAATGTCCACTGAAAGTATAGGCGCATTTATCCCGCACAGGGCCAGCGCCGCCCGGGAACGCTGATTTGTGATTTGAAACGACATGACCGTGACTGGAATCACAGACAGCCGTTCTATGAAAGGCAATAAATCATGAACCGCAAGGGTGCGTTTTCGGCTCTTCAGGAAGGCCGTCTGAGCCGGCAGCGCGACACAACTGCGGATCGCCTTGGCGACCCAACACAGCACTGCATGAAAACAGGATCAGGGGGATTTTCTTCATGTCATCCAGCAGCCTCACGGTCACCGACAATCGCACAAATCGCACATATACCCTTCCCATTGAGAATGGGACTGTCCGCTCGATGGACTTCCGCCAGTTGCGGACCAGCGATGAAGACTTCGGGCTCATGCTTTATGACCCGGCATTCATGAATACCGCAGCCTGCCGCAGCTCGATCACATACATCGATGGCGACCGCGGCATCCTGGAATATCGCGGCTACCCGATTGAGGTGCTGGCCGAGCACAGCACTTTTCTCGAAGTTGCCTATCTGCTTCTCTTTGGAGAACTGCCGGATGAGGCAGAGCTGAAGGACTGGATCAACGAGATCACCCACCACACCATGCTCCATGAAACCACCAAGAAATTCATGGAGAACTTTCGCTACGACGCGCACCCCATGGCAATGCTGGTCAGCACCGTTGCTGCCATGTCGTCGATTTATCCCGAAGCAGGAAACGTGCATGATGCCGCAAATCGCCTGCACCAGATCAAGCGGCTGATCGGCAAAATGCCGACCATTGCCGCCATGTCCTACCGGCACAGCGTTGGCTTTCCTTACGTCTACCCTGACAACGAACTGAACTACACCGAGAATTTCATGAACATGCTGTGGCGTATGGTTGAGCCGAAGTATGCCGCGCATCCGGTGCTGGCCCGCGCCCTGGACATTCTCTTCATTCTGCATGCCGACCATGAGCAGAACTGCAGCACGAGCACGATGCGCGCCGTGGGCAGTTCCCAGGCGGACCCCTATCTCTCGATTGCCGCCGCTGCCGCCGCTCTCTCCGGCCCGCTGCACGGAGGAGCCAACGAGGAAGTCCTCAGAATGCTCGATGAGATTGGCACGAAGGACAACGTGCCCGGCTACATCAAGAAAGTCAAGGAAGGACACGGCAAGCTCATGGGATTCGGCCATCGCGTCTACAAGAACTATGACCCGCGCGCGAAGATCATCAAGTGGACGGCGGAACAGGTATTCGAAATCACAGGAAGAAATCCCAAACTCGATATCGCCCTGGAACTGGAAAGGATCGCGCTGCAGGACGAGTACTTCGTCACGCGGAAGCTGTATCCGAATGTGGATTTCTACTCAGGCATCATCTATCAGGCCATGGGCTTGAAGCCGGAGCTGTTCACCGTGCTCTTCGCCATTCCGCGCACTGTGGGCTGGCTGGCGCAGTGGCAGGAGATGATCATCGATCCCGAGCAGAAGATTGTGCGTCCACGCCAGATCTACACCGGGCAGCGCACGCGCAGTCTGGTTCCAATCGAAGAGCGCCACGGGGCAGGTGTATTGAAGTAAGGGCGAGGGTTTGCAAGATGGTGGGCGAGGCGGGGATTGAACCCACAACCCCCGGCTTAGAAGGCCGGTGCTCTATCCAATTGAGCTACTCGCCCACATTTTTCATTGTAGCTTTGATCCCCATGAATCGGGAGGAGCGACGGGGCAAACCGTCTCCGCAAAGGCAGCCAGCGCGGCGGAGAGCACGCTGGAGGCAGCGGCAGCATCTGCTCCCGCCGCGGTGAGGTACGCCGTCACGCCATAGAGCAGATCGTCCAGCCTCTCCGGGCCAGGAATCGCGCTGCGAAGCACAAGATCCACGCGACAGCAGCGCAGCGGAATCGCCCGGATGCGAGTGCAGATGCCTTTGCACCAATTGGCGGCTTCATCCGGCTCGCGCCATTGCAGGCCCGCGCCGGGCAGCAGGTCAATGTAGCAGGCAATGGCCTGCAGTCGTTCATCACGCGGCGCGTCCAGTTCATCGGCATCGAATGCATCGACCGGCCAGAGATCGCATTTTACCGTGAACACGGGGCTGGCAGGCGCGTTGAGCGCAACCAGAGCATGGGCGAGCGCCGGCAACACTGCAACCTCAGGCAACTGACTCGCGCGTTCCGGCGTCAGACGCAAATCCACGAAGCCCAGCCAAAGCGCATCGATAACAGGCGCTCCCGAGCCTACCTCGACCTCCCAGTCAGCTTCCATTGTTCGGTCCAGCCACTTGCAGCAGGTAGCGCATCACGGTTGCCTCGGCCCAGTGAATCTCGTCGCCGGGAGCGTTGGCGAGATAAGCACAATGGCCTCCCTGGCCTGTTTCAACCAGCGCGATGTGCGGGTTGGCGACAAGCGTCTCGCGCGTCTCCGGCGTAAAGCGGATGAAGGGATCGTCGAGAGCGCGCAGGATGAACGTGGGCACGGCGATACGGTTCACAACACGAGCGGCTGCGGCACGGTAATAGTAGTCGTCGGCATCGCGATAGCCACAGTAGCGGGCGACAATCTTGTCGTCAAACTCGCGCAGGGAGCGCACCGGGCCAATGGCGCGCGCGTCATGGTAGACGGCAGGAAACAGCTCCGCCTTGCGGCGAAAGCGCCGCATGAGCCCACGCAGAAAATGCCACTCATAGAGGCGGTTCACCGGCAGGTGCAACGCATCGGAGCCGGCGGCCAGGTCGATGGCCGGGCACACCGCGGCCACCACGCACAGCGGAGCCCGCCTGCCCCACTCCCCGGCCAGCTTCAGCACCAGGTTGCCGCCCATCGAGTAACCCACCAGCGCCACGCGCTGAAGCCCGTGGTGCGCGGCAAAGTGCGCCACCACCGCGCCCACGTCCCCCGAGAGCGAGGAGTTGTAAAGCGTCGGCGTCAGGTGGTCTGTGCCGCCACAGTTGCGCATGTTCATGCGCACCACGTTGCAACCCGCCGCCCAGGCGCGCGCGGCAATGCCACGGATGTACCGCGAGTCCGACGAACCCTCCAGCCCATGCACCAGCACCACCGTGAGCCGCGCGGCGCGCTCCGCTTCAGGCTGCCAGCTGCAGTGGCACATCACACGGCTGCCGTCCGCCGGGTCCACCACGACTGTCTCCGCCGTGGAGGGCGTCAGAAAGGCGGAACGCGGAAGGAAATTGCCTACAATGGTTTGTGCATGACCGTTGCCCAGTCCGCGCCGCGGTTCAAAGGCGGCAAACCAGCCCGGCGTCGCCGTTTGGGCAGATCCAACCGCTGTATTTTCATGAATTTCTGGGGTCACGGAGACTCGGCAACTGGGGAGGTTGATCTTGTTTCAGTCCGTGCAAGTTGGGGCGGCTAGTGGGGATCGAACCCACGACATCCTGAGCCACAGTCAGGCGTTCTGCCGCTGAACTATAGCCGCCATGTATCCCTTAGATTGTAGCATCGAAGACAGACGCTCGAAACCCGCCGGAGCGAAACCGCCCATGGCCCGACTGCCTTCCAATGCGACACCTTCCGCGGCTCAGCAAAGGCCGGACATGAGCCCGGCGCCCGGACGCTGGGCGCGCGGTGCGTGGCTCTTCCGCAACGAGACGCTCCGCAAGCTGGAAGTGCTCCTGGACGAAGCGTTCAGGATTCCCGGCACGCAGATCCGCTTTGGCATCGACGGCATCATCGGGCTTGTGCCCGGCCTGGGCGACGTGCTGGCGGGGCTGCTGTCGCTGGTGATTCCGCTGGCCGCATGGATGCGCGGCGTGCCCTATGTGACCCTGGTGCGCATGGCCATCAACCTCGGCATCGGCGTGCTTGTCGGAACCGTGCCTGTGCTGGGTGATGCGTTCGATATTGCCTGGAAGCCGAACCGCCGCAACTACAACCTGCTGCAACGTCACCTGGGCGAGCCCCGACGACATACATGGCGCGACTGGGCGTTCCTGTGGATGCTGATCACTGCGCTGGCGCTGGTCTTCGCCATCCCCATCGTGCTTGCCGTGTGGCTGCTCATCTGGCTCGCCGGCCATTGAGCCATCGCACGCCTTGATGCAAATCCGATCCGCGATACAATCGAAACAGAACGTCGGGGCGTAGCGCAGCCTGGTAGCGCATCTGCTTTGGGAGCAGAGGGTCGGGGGTTCGAATCCCTCCGCCCCGACCAGTTCAAGATTCAAGAGTGTAGATTAGATTTCCAACCGCGCCGGACCTTCCGGCATCCGTGAACTCTCTCGAAAGAGTGGTCCTCGCCCAGCCCTTGGCGCGACTCCCACCCCTGACGCAAACTGCGCGTCAAGGACGGGCACCCCATTTGTGAGCCATCGAGGATTCATGAAGAGGAAGGTTGGGCCACTCGCCCAGAGAAGCTTTCGATCACATTATCCGTCTTGAACGTGCTTTACCCAAGGTCCGTTCGACCGCGAAGCAATGCCTGCGACCCCAGACCCATTCTAAAAAGAAACTACACTCCGCTTATGCTGCCATTGGGTTGATCTGAACTTCGAATCCGAGGTTTTTCAGTCGGCTGATGAGGCATAGCGCTTGTTTGTGTTTGGCGCGGTTGTCGAAGTAACTTGCGCCGAGATCCTGATAGAGGGTTCCGTATTTGAGCATGTGGTAGGCGGCGGTGAGGATGGAGGCGGCGACCGCGCAGACGGCTTTCTTGGCTCCGCGGCGAGAGCGCAGGTGCAGGTATTGGGATTGCAGATACACGCCTTTTGTTCGGCTCAGGTATCCAGCAGTCTCAAAGCGGCTCATGTCGATGCCGATTTCAGAAACGATCACTGTAGCGGAGAGTTCGCCGACGCCGGGGATGGCGCTGAGCATTTCGATGGCCGCGCGAAAGGGCTCGACGTTATCGCCCACCTCCTTGTCGATCGCGGCGATGGTCGCGTCGAAGGCGTCGATCTGGTCCAGATGCAGCTTGAGCAGGAAGCGGTGATGCCTGGTTACCCGGCCGTGCAGTGAGGCTTCCAGTTCGCTGGTGGTGGCTTTGATGCTGCGATGAGCCAGCGTCGCCAAGGCTTGGGGAACGTTCTGGCCGGCGACCAGGGCCTCGATGATGCGGCGTCCGCTGAGGCCCAGGATGTCGGATACCGCCGAATCCAGCTTGAGGTTGGCATCCTCCAGCGTCTTCTGGATGCGCTGGATGTGGCTGCTGCGTTCGCGCACGATCTGTTTGCGGGTGCGCAGCAGATCGCGCATCTGCTGGGTAGGCTCGTCGGGCACGAAACTAGCCTTGATCATCCCATGCGCCATCAGATCGGCCAGCCAGGCGGCATCGTTGACATCGGTCTTGCGGCCGGGCACGTTCTTCACATGGGCCGCGTTGGCCAGGACCAACTCAAACTCGCCATCCGACAAAATATGCCAGACAGGCTTCCAGTAGACGCCGGTCGCTTCCATGGCAATGTGCGTCGCGCCTTCGCTGGAAAGCCAGCCCGACAAGGCCATCAGTTCCTGGGTGGTGGTCTTGAAGGTCTTGACCGCAGTTGTTATCTTGCCATCCACCATATTACGAGCGCAGGCAACAACGGAGTCCTTGTGAACATCCAGGCCGGCGCAGTGAGCGTGAAGAACTTCCATGACTCCTCCTTCTGCGCCGCCGGCGTGGAACCCCTATCCAAAAGAATCTAAAAAGCGTGTTCCGGGGCGAATGAAGCGCCCGTGGCGAAAATCCGGGGTGCTCAAGGGCTCCGGGTCCGACTGACACTCGGGTTCGCACGCACCAGGGAACGGCCGACCTCGGTGCCGACGTCGCATGACTAATGTAGTCCAGAGACGAACCCTGTTTCATCCCCCGTGGGTCGGATAGGCCGGTGGACGACTAACACAAGGCCTTGCCGGCGACGAGTTGTTCCGCAAGCTGTAAAGTCGGGCCCTTTCACAAAGCATAATCGACCATCTGTGTGGCGGACACCACTAGCGAAAAGCGAAACAAGCCCATTCCTTCTGAACGGCGCGTACATCATCCACACCACAAAATCGATGGGACTTCAGCCCGTGAGGGAGTCTCCGGCTTCGCACGGCCATTTCCACTTCCCGGTACAATAAGGAAGTGAGCAAAATTTCCCCTCCCACGGCTCCTACTGTGGGCTTTATTTCGTTGGGCTGCCCCAAAAACCTCGTCGATTCCGAGGTGATGATGGGCCTGCTGGACCGCGCCGGTGCGCGCCTGACCGCCCGCCCCGAAGACGCCGAAATCCTCGTCGTCAACACGTGCAGCTTTATCGACACAGCCAAGCAGGAGTCCGTCAACACCATCCTCGAAATGGCCCGCCACAAAACCGACGGCCGCGCCACCAAACTTATCGTCGCGGGATGTCTGGTTGAGCGATACAGGGATGAAATCAAGAAAAATATCCCTGAAGTCGACGCCGTAGTCGGCACCGGCGAACTGGAGTCGATCCTCGAAGCTGCCGGCATCGCGCAGCCCACCGCAATGTCGTCGCCGTTCAACATCCTCAAAGGCGACATCGCAGCCAAGCCCGGCCAGGAATCACTTTCCGGCACACACCAACCCGAGTCCAAAGCCTCAAGGCCCGAAGGGCAACTCCGCGAGCAGCAGGGCCGGTTCAGCCGCGACGAGTGGCAGGGCGCAGCGCACATGCTGCCCACCTATCTCTACGACGAAACCACGCCGCGCCTCCTCGCGACGCCCCGCGCGTCGGCCTACATCAAGATTGCCGAGGGCTGCGATCATCCCTGCACTTTCTGCGTCATTCCCAACCTGCGCGGAAAGTTCCGCTCCCGTCGCTTCGAGTCCGTCGTCGCAGAGGCGCAACAGCTCGTCGCGCGCGGCGTGCAGGAAATCACCCTCATCGGCCAGGACACC
>JAJXXG010001312.1 GCA_021781255.1 Acidobacteriota bacterium | reverse complement strand
GCTCCCGCAACGACCGTCCCCACGCGCCCGAAGACCGTCCCGCACTGGACGACGCCTGGGTCCAGCCGGCTCTCGCAGCCTTCCGCGCCGGCCAGCCCTACACCCTGTCCACACCCGTCACCAACGAGGATCGCGCCCTTGGTGCCCGCCTTGCCGGCCAGCTCGCGCTGCTCCGCACCGGCAATCCGTCCATCACCGGCTCCGCGCTCACCTTCTCCACGCGCGGCGTCGTCGGCCAGTCCTACGGAGCCTTTGCCGTCTCCGGCATGACCCTCCGCAACGACGGCCTCGCCAACGACTTTGTCGGCAAGGGCCTCAGCGGCGGCGAACTCATTCTCCGCCCCGAGGGACGCGCCGCGCGCGAAAGCACCCGCCACGTCATCCTCGGCAACGTTGCCCTCTACGGCGCCACCTCCGGCTCGCTCTTCGCCGCCGGACGCGCCGGCGAGCGCTTCGCCGTACGCAACTCCGGCGCTCTGGCCATCGTCGAGGGCTGCGGCGACCACGGCTGCGAATACATGACCGGCGGCCTCGCCGTCATCCTCGGCGACACCGGCATCAACTTCGGCGCCGGCATGACCGGCGGCCTCGCCTGGATCTACGACGACAAAGCATCCTTCATCGAAGACGGCCTCTACCACCCGGATTTCCTCGTCGCCGAACGCTACCTCGACCTCGACTTCGCCGCCCAGCGATCCATCCGCGAACTCGTCGATCTCCACGTCGCCAAAACCGACAGCGCCTGCGGCAAAGTTCTGCTCACGCGCTGGGACGAACTAGCCCGCAACCTCATCCGCGTCACCCCCAAAGCCTGATTCACCAGGCCTGGGTCACGGAGCCTGACGCGCAAATCTCAATTCCTCAACCACTTTCCCTCAACGACAGAGGCGGCAACCCGCCGCCTCTGCAAATCCAGTCAAGCGCCTGCCTATGGAAAACCTCCATATCTTGCCGACAACAAACTGAATGGTATTCCATGGAAGCTGTTACAGCCCATCCACTTTTAGTAAAGTTTTACGCTGATATCGCCGCAGTCCATCGAACGTACCTCCAGGAATCTCGACTACTCTTCCTGTGAAACCGGAGCCTGTCGCCTCTTGCTCTTGCGTAACCCTGATTCTGAATCTGCTAACTCTATACAGGAGAAGAATAAGCACTTCCAGTGTCCGGCGCCGTGACGTCAAGGCGCACGTTACTGAAGCGCATATTTCTGACAATTTAGTAATCTGATAATTTTTATTTGCTTCATATATTCAGCGGTATGATATCTCTAACAATTTGAGTTAGCTTTCTCTATTGCCGAGCGACTCAGGCCCAATAGCATTAAGCGGATGCAGACCTCTGTTCTTACTCTCGGACTTCAGTGCTTTCGGCACTTTTCTGGATTCACGGCAGGCTCTCGAATCCTGCAGGGATCTATGGGAAGGGAGGTTGGATTGCCATGGCGACACCTGAACTTCATAAACCGATAGCTGCGAACAACCAGCCACCGACGAAACATCCTCGTCCAACCAGCCAAACCGGTCGTTATCAAACGGCGCGCGGCAGCATTCTCGGCTGGATGGCGCTGGATGCCATCACTGTTTTGCTCGCCGTCACCGCCGCCACAGTCATCGACCTTCACATTTCGCCTCTGAACGGCGCTCGAAGTTTTGTCCACAGTCAGCTCATTCAGGGTGAAACCGTCGGTGTGCTCACAGCGCTCCTGGTCGGCTTTATTGCTGTGCTCATCCTGGTCAACCGCAGCCTGCTTCTTTACAGCCCGGTCCGACTGGCGAGCCACTTGCATGAGCAGCGTCTCAGCCTTCAGGCTTGCCTCATCACCACACTCATGCTTATGGGGGCGCTCTATCTGCTCCATGCCGAAATGGTTCCGCGCCGCATCGTGCTCATCTCGGTGCTTTTGATTACTGTCGGCCTGGCGCTGCGCCGCGCGCTTTTCCGCACCGCCATGTATCACCGCTTTGAACGTGGCATCAACACCCGCAACGTCATCATCGTAGGTCTCGGCGCAGAAGCGCTCGCCTTGCGGCATCATCTGCAAAATATGCGCCAGCTTGGTTTTGTCTTCAAGGGTTTTGTCTATGTTCCGGGCGTGGATAACCTCCATGAATTCCGCACAGCAGACGAACTGCTTGGTCCACTCGACCAGCTCTTTGACTATGCCCGGCAGCACTTCGTGGATGAGATATTCTTCACCGCTGTCTGCGAGCGCAGCGTCATCAACCTGACCCTGGAACGCGCGCGGGAAAGTGGCATTGATCTCCGGGTTGTGCCGGATCTCTATGACGGGCTGGCCTGGAGCAACAATGTCGAGTACATCGGGCAGTTTCCCACGATTCCTCTGTACCGCAGCGAAATTCCCGAAGTTGCGCTCGTACTCAAGCGCATCTTTGATGTCTTCTTCTCGGTGCTCGTCTTCGCAATTCTTTCCCCGGTCATGCTGCTCATCGCCCTTGCCATACGGCTCGATTCCGAAGGCCCCATCTTTTATCTCTCCGAGCGCATCGGGCGCAAAGGCAATGTCTTCCGCTGCATCAAGTTCCGCACCATGGTTCAGGATGCGGAGCGTCGTCGTGCCGAACTCATGCACATGAACGAGCGAGAAGGCATTCTCTTCAAGTTGAAACGCGATCCACGCGTCACACGTGTGGGAGCGTTCCTTCGCAAATATTCCCTGGACGAGCTGCCCCAGTTCTTCAACGTTCTCAATGGCACCATGAGCATCGTTGGTCCGCGTCCGCCCATCGCCAGCGAAGTTCGCCAGTATCGGCTGGCTCATCTGCGCCGTCTGGACGTCACCCCAGGCATCACGGGACTCTGGCAGGTTCAGGCACGGCAGGATCCATCCTTTGACAGCTACATCTCGCTCGATGTCAGCTACATCGAAAACTGGAGCCTCTGGCTCGATCTCAAGATCATCCTTCGCACCATCAGATCG
>JAJXXG010000584.1 GCA_021781255.1 Acidobacteriota bacterium | reverse complement strand
TCTTTGCCGATTTGGACGCATGCCGTACCTTCGCTCATCGGATGAACCAGGTCCGTGAAGTGGAGAAGTTCCCTGACCAGGTTGTTCATGCCGGCGCACTCTTTGCCATGGGGCTCATCGACGAAGCCAGCCACGTGATGATGGCCCGTTACCGCCAGCAGTTTGATCCTGAGGTGATGACAGCGGCTCTCGACTGGTTTGCCTCAAGGGTTGGTGCATCTCAGTTGGATGCCCTCCTGCTGACCTTTGTGGAGCATTTCCCCGGTTCGAGCGTAATGCGAGGACACCAGACGCCGAAGCAGTGGCTCGCCGGAGCAACTGAAGGAACCCCGCACCGCGCAGCCGCGCTGGAAGAGTTGCTCCTGCTTTGGACCGCGAACCGTAACGAGGCCTTCAAGCCGTTTGAGGAACTCTTTGAGGAAAGGAGCCTCGCCCAAAAGACCGTTTACCGTCAGGTGACAAAGGAACTGGCCACCTACTTCGCCACCCGCCCGCTCATCCCTCTTCCAGGCGCTCAGGCGATGAGCCTGCTTGACCTGCTGCGCGCGCCCGCCACCGGTTCGCCACACTCCCTCAGCGAGCAGTTGCAGCTTATCCGCAAGCTCTGGAAGCCGCTGCTCGGCGACAGCATGGATCGCTTTCTGCAGATGGCAGGCGACATCCTGCAGGAAGAAGAGCTGGCAATCTGGATGCAGTTCAACCCGCCTGCCGCAAAAGCACGCGCTGCCGCAGAGGAAGCGGCCCGCCGCCGTCGCGAGCGCGGTGAGGGATGGGGATTCATGGGCGGCGAATCGCAGGTGCCCGTCTTTGGCGATCCCGCCCACGAGTACGAGAAGTTCAGCCAGGATACGGCGTGGATGCCCACCACCGTCCTTATTGCCAAGAGCACATACGTGTGGCTGGCGCAGCTCAGCCGGCAATATGGACGCAGAATCAGCCGCCTCGACGACATACCCGACGAGGAGCTTGCTCTGCTGGCCCGCCGCGGCATCAACTCCCTGTGGCTGATTGGCGTTTGGGAGCGCAGCCGCGCGTCCAGGACCATCAAACAGCTTTGCGGCAACACCGACGCGGTGGCTTCGGCCTACTCGCTTTACGACTACAGGATTGCCGATGATCTCGGCGGCGAGGCCGCATACATTCATCTGCGCGACCGCGCCTATGCGCATGGCGTCCGGCTGGCCAGTGACATGGTGCCCAACCACATGGGCATTGATTCGCCCTGGGTCGTCGAGCATCCTGACTGGTTCATCTCGCGCCAGCACTCACCTTATCCCGCGTACAGTTTTGAGGGGCCGGATGTCTCCAGCGATGGACGTGTCGAGATCAAAATTGAAGACCACTATTTTGAGCAGACGGATGCAGCTGTTGTCTTTCGCCGCCGCGATCGCGCCACCGGCGAGACGCGCTACATCTATCACGGCAACGATGGCACAAGCTTTCCGTGGAACGACACCGCGCAGCTCGACTATTTGAATCCCGCCGTGCGCGAGCAGGTAATTCAGACCATCCTGCATGTCGCGCGGCTGTTCCCCGTCATTCGTTTCGATGCGGCGATGACCCTGGCCAAGCGCCACTTTCACCGGCTCTGGTTCCCCGGGCCCGGCACAAGCGGCGCCATCCCCTCGCGCGCCGAATACGGAATGAGCCAGGCGGAGTTCAACCAGCACATGCCCGACGAGTTCTGGCGCGAGGTCGTGGACCGCGTCGCTGCTGAAGTGCCCGGCACCCTTCTGCTCGCTGAGGCTTTCTGGCTCATGGAAGGCTATTTTGTCCGCACCCTCGGCATGCACCGCGTCTACAACAGCGCCTTCATGAACATGATGCGCGACGAGAAGAATGCCGAGTATCGCTCGGTCATCAAAAACACGCTGGAGTTCGACCCGGACATCATGAAGCGCTATGTCAACTTCATGAGCAATCCTGACGAACGCACGGCCGTTGACCAGTTCGGCACAGGCGACAAGTGTTTTGGCGTTGCCGTGATGATGTCCACGCTTCCTGGTCTGCCGATGTTTGGCCACGGCCAGATTGAAGGATTTACTGAGAAGTACGGCATGGAGTACCAGCGCCCGCGCTACGAAGAAGCGCCCGATCACTGGCTGGTAGAACGCCACGAGCGCGAGATTGCGCCTCTGCTGCACCGCCGCTGGCTCTTCGCTGAGAGCAGCAATTTCCTCCTCTATGACCTCTTCGGCCCTTCCGGCTCGGTGGACGAAAATGTCTTTGCTTACTCCAATCGCAGCGGCTCCGAGCGTGCGCTGGTGGTCTATAACAACCGCTTCGGCACAGCGCATGGAACCATCGATTTCTCAGTGGCCTATGCTGACAAAGGCGCCGCGCAGTTGCGTCAGCGCAGGCTCAGTGAGGGACTCGGCATCAACGGAAGCTCCGGCGCGATCATGGCCTTCCGTGACTCGCTTACCGGCCTTGAATACCTGCGCCGCGCAAGTGACCTGGCCGAGCGTGGAATGACGCTCGATCTGCACGCCTACCAGTGCCACGTCTATCTCGATTGGCGCGAGCTTTACCCCACCGCGCAAGCGCCCTGGGACAAGCTGTGCGAGTACCTGAACGGGCGCGGTGTTTCCAATCTTGAAGACGAGCTGGTCAATCTGGAGCTGCAGCCCGTACATGATGCGCTGCGCCAGCAGTTGGATTCGAGCGTTGTGCGCATGCTCGCCGACCTGGCCGGTCATCCTCGCGCAGCGGGAACAGGGGAAGAGAGAAAGCTCGCGCATGACCGCCGTGCGCTGTATGAGCTGTCTTGGAGCCGCTGCGAAGCCTTCCTCCGTGCGGCGCAAGCTGCCTGGCTTTCGCGCAGTGCGGCATCCAGGCCGGCCGGCGCGCCTGCGCCCGTCAACCCGGACCTCATGGGCCCTGCATTCCGCGAGCGTCTCCGTGCGGCCTTGCGCATTCCCGTGGTCGAAGCGCTTGCGCCCGCGCCGT
>JAJXXG010000844.1 GCA_021781255.1 Acidobacteriota bacterium | reverse complement strand
AGGAGCGGTACTCCATTGAGTATGGGCCGCTGCTGATGGCGGTTGCGGGGACATCGGAGGCACATCTTGCTGTGGAGCATGGGAGCGAGGCGGCGGATGTGGCGCGGCAATTTACGCCGGTGGAGGGCAAGCCGCTGCATTTCACGATGCGCGGGCAGGATGGTCTGACGCTGATGCCGTACTGGCAGATCGCGGAGGAGGAGTTCACCTGCTTCCCGACGGTGGGGTGAGCGCGCCGGAAGGGATGCGCTGCAGGCGCTGGGGCATCCGCTGCTGGCGGGCGTCAGCCGCAAGTCGTTCCTGGGGCGTACGCTGGCAGAGCTGCACGGCGGCGCCGATGCGCCCGTGCACGCCCGCGAGACCCCAGCATTGCCGCCATGGTGGCGGCCATCCTGGCCGGAGCCAGCGTGGTGCGCGTGCACAGCGTGCGCGCAGCCGTGGAGGCCGCGCGCATTGCCGACGCTGTGCTGGCTGCGCATCTCAACAATCGATGACAGGTTCGATGTGTTCAGGAAAGATCATCGGATGATCGTTGGCCTCTTCACCCGGACCGCACAAACGATGTGAATCCTGCTCTTCACAAAGCATGTCATGTGCCGGCGAGTATGGCTAGATCGACATTCCACATGCATACAGTGAGTAACGCATGGCGAGTCGTATCCGGGAGAATCGTCGACCAAACGATTGCGTGAATGGAAACTGCATACGCCTATCTTCGGAGCCAAACTACTCAGGCCAACTTGGCACTCCCGTGACGAGGCATTGACGATGCTGTCAAAGAGTGGGCAACGAGATCCCCACGAGCATTAAAAGTCAACTTACCGAATGCGAATAGAGATCTATCCGCGTTTCTGTGTCAGTGGGATGCG
This sequence comes from Acidobacteriota bacterium, assembly GCA_021781255.1. The sequence continues at coordinate 2,080 of JAJXXG010000844.1, read as the reverse complement.
TTCGGTCCATCTGCGGGTTCCTTGACAGCACAGGCAGTTCCCAGGAATAGATGAGATTCTCTACCAAATACGTGCCCAAGATACAGGCACTGGTAATACAGAGCCATAAGCAACAGAAGGATTGGTGTGGGTCGCTCCACGAAGAGACCGAGAACGCTTCCCCCGCTCTCTATGGACCCCGGCAGGAAATGCTTGTCAAGCCACACCAGACAATAAAGTGGAATATCCGAGGTAAACACGATCGCCAAGCTCGTGATTACGAGCGATGGCCATGCATGTCGGCCATGTTCGGACCAAAGCTCAGCACACGCAGGCACGGCAAGAAGCAGGATTTTGGCATCGTAAAGCCGGTGGTAGGTGATAAGTAGCGTGAGAGGCGCAATGGCGGCAAGCCCCAGAAATATGAGTCGGCGAGATGGACGGGAACGCAGTGCCGCAATTGCCCACAAAGTGATAAGCGTACCGCACACCGCGTAGGTAACTGTGTCGTACAAGCGCGGCTCGTCGCGTATGTAACTGATCGCCGCCTGCAAATCGATCACCATGCCCGTAGAATGACTGGTTTGTCCCAAAGGTCCGGGATCATTCACCCCACCGCGCTGCATCATAGATTTCAGATTGGTCGCAGATTCGGAAATCCAGTTTGGCGCCACGGGAAAGATCCAGGCGAGCGCAACAAGACTGCACACCGCAACCAGAGCGAAGGCTTGGAGAGATCGCTTTGTGTAATGTCCTCCAGAAAGCAGGAAGAACAGCCAGACGAACCCGGCATCCTGGGGCTTGATAGCAAGACTGAGAGCGCAGCAGAGAACTCCCTCGCGGATAAACTTTCCCTCAATCCAACTCCAGGCTGCAATCAAACACAAACTTACGGACAGTGCCGCGAGATTACCGGTCATCACTAAGCTAAAGCTTGTAGCAACCGTGAAACCCACAAGGACGCCGCTCAGCGTGGAAGCAGACTGCGCCGCGAGATGCATGACGGCAAAAGCAGCGATAACAACGCTGACTGCAAGAATGACCATCCACAATTGCTGAGCTTCTGCAACTGAAAGAAGCGCGAACGGCACAAAGAGTAAGAGGGTCGTGGGCGGATAGACCTGTTTGCTGGCAAAGGGCGGGGCAACGCCGCCCAAATCTTTCACCTGGTCGGCGCTCAGTCGCTGATGGAAGACCTCGACCACGTTTCTGTCAACGTAGGGATCGTGATGAGCAAGCAGAGCCTTGACACCAAAGTACACACCCTGAAAGTCCGGAACCGACATGAAGTCAACTCGGGACACTCCAAGGCCCAGGAGGAGGAAGAATGCGCTGCAGATAATCAGCAGATAGTAGCCGTCTTGCAGCGTCCTCTTCAAAGAAAGGCTCCAGGTCGAGTAAGGATGCAACTGATGATACAGGGCCTCGATGCCAGCTTGCTGCGAGGATTCAGTGATTAGAACCCATCTCATAAACATTTCTGGTGCTGATTTCTGCGAGACTGGAGTTGCTCAAGGCGTCTCTGCGGACAGTCATGGCAGGCCGTTGGGAACTGGCGGACGAACAGTGGGAGATAGTGGAGCCTTTGTTGCGCCCGGCGCGTCGCGGGGATAATCGTGGCCGTCCCTGGCACGATACGCGCGCGGTGCTACATGGTGTGTTCTGGATTCTTGGCAGTGGTGCGCAGTGGTCGGAAATGCCCGCCAAGTACCCTCCATACCAAACGTGTCATCGGCGCTTTCAGCAATGGGTCCGCGAAGGCAAGTTGGTCGAAGTGCTGCGCCTGTTGGCCCGCCAACTGCATGAGCGAGGCAAGTTGAATCTGGATGAAGCGTTCGTGGACGCGACGTTCGCGAGCGCCAAAAAGGGGGCTTCGCTGTCGGCCCCACCAAGCGCGGCAAGGGCACCAAGATCGTCGCTATCGCCTCTGGCGATGGTCTTCCTCTCGCCGTATCTGTCGAAAGCGCTTCGCCTGCCGAGTGCCGGCTTGTGGAAGCTGTTTTGGCCGGATGCTTCCTCGACGAACTGCCTGAGCGACTCATCGGCGACAAAGCCTACGACTCGGATGCGCTCGACACGCAAATGAATGAATACAGCGTTG
>JAJXXG010000528.1 GCA_021781255.1 Acidobacteriota bacterium | reverse complement strand
AGCGTTACTCATAAACAATACATTTTGAATTGGTTAGAATGTCATGCTCTCTTCATCAGATTGGGCTAAAGTAGAACAACGATACGCTCAAGACAAATCCGGCCTTGTCCAACGGGCGCGCTGCGACAGAGATGGACAAAATTGTTGAAATCAAAGAGCGTACGATGAGAGATCGTATGCAACTGAATCCATCTCAACTTGCAAGGTGAGTGGAACTCGAAACCATCGAGTCTCGGGTGATTCTAATAGTAGATCATGCTTAGAATGATGGACTTATCCAATTGGTTCTGATTCGGAAGGCTGGGATTGAGAGCACGTCTACTTCGAAGTTGCACGGGGTGATTCACTCGACTGGACGGAAAAGGAAATGATATTGCGTTCAGGGATGTATCGCGTGAATGTCTAAGGGTGCGGCGAAGCATTTTCTTTGGAGGGGGGCCAAAGATTGAAGAGCCAAGCCAGCACACTTCTCATACACAGGATTTTGAGCCTCCTAGAGGAGGCCTGTGAGGTTCCTTCGGCGGGTTTTAGACGCCACTTGGGTTTTCTGCAGCGAATATGGTGCCAACACCTGAATGGTTGAAGTGAGTCGCTGCCAGTGGATCTGAATGGCACACATGCGAACGAGTGCAGCCTGAGCGGGTTGCTGGCAATGGCGAATGCATTACCTTGGGCGACGAAGATTGGGAACAGTAATCACCTTAGATGGGTTACGAAGGTGGTGCAATCTGTACCACCAATCAGGCATTGTTGTAACCTACCTAGCTTCACGATGATAGGGACGGATTCGCAAGCATTCTGGCTCCGTTTTGGCCTGCGATGAGCTGAGTGGAGCCAGAAACAGAAGTTGGAGGTCCTCGGGTCGACAGCACGGACTGTGACTCACAGGGCGAAGCTATATCGCAACAGGTATAAGATGTTGCTCTGAACGCTGGTTCACGCTCGAGAGGAGTGGATCGCTCTGATTGTCCAATTGCCAAATCCGGAGTTCGCGGCCGGCGCGTCGAGTTGGTGGGCTCTGTATACACGCCACCAGCACGAAAAGACAGTGGCCGAGATGCTGACGGTGAAAGGCTTTGAAGTCTTTCTTCCGCTCTACGGCTCGGTACGTCGATGGAAAGATCGCAAGAAGGTGCTCGCTCTGCCTCTGTTTCCCTGCTACGTGTTCGTGCGCGGAGACCAGCATCGCACGCTCCAGATTGTGACCACGCCTGGAGTGCATATGGTTCTGCACCGCGGAGAGCAGATCGCAGTCGTTCCCGAGATGGAAATCAATGCAATTCGGCGCGCTGTGGAGGGCCGGTTTGCTGTCGAGCCACATCCTTTTCTGCAGTGCGGAGACCGGGTGCGCGTAAAGTGCGGTTCTCTTGCGGGTGTTGAGGGGATTCTTGTTCGTAAGAAGGGGTTGCACCGGCTGGTGCTTTCGGTGGACATGTTGGCACAAGCAGTTGCGGTGGAAATTGATGGGATGGATGTTGAGCCATTGCCGGCCCGTAGCTCTGAGTCAGCCGCGATCGCGGGCATCGGCTCCAGCGTGGCCAATCTCGCGAGCGCTTGACCGGCGCCTGCATCAAGTGGCGTTGACCTTACGAAGGTTGCAGCGGATCGACTGCATCAGGGACAAAATGCATTCCATGTCGAAAATGGCATTGCTTCGATGGAGAATGTACGTTTCCATCACGGGTCTTCTCCTGGCAAATGTGATGCTCGCCGGACAGGTGGGCGCTGACGGGCAGCAGGCCAAAGCGCAGAGTGAAGAGTCGTCGCAGCAGGCCAGCGCGCAAACCACAGTGGCTGGACAAGCGGCCCCATTGGTGCGTCCGCACAATGACAGCTTTGTGATCGGTAACGATGACGTGCTCGCGGTCAATGTCTGGCAGGAAAAAGACTTGTCGCGCTCCATCCCGGTACGCTCCGACGGCAAGATATCGCTGCCTCTGGTTGGTGAGCTGCAGGCGGCGGGAAAGACTCCATTGGAGTTGGAAATTGCGATTGGCAATCGCCTGAAGAACTACATCACCGATCCGGAAGTAACCGTGATGGTGGAGCAGGTGAACAGCAGGAAGTTCAACATCCTGGGCGAGGTAACTAAGCCGGGCTCCTATCCCTTAGCTGTGCCGACGACCATTGTTGACGCAATCGCAACAGCGGGTGGATTCCGCGATTTCGCGAAGAAAAAGGGAGTGTATATCCTTCGGCAGGGTCCCAATGGAAGTGTGAAGCGAATTCCTTTCAACTACGCGCAGTTTTTAAAGGGCAGGAACCCGGCACAGAATATCTATCTTGAACCGCGAGACACGGTGATTGTGCCGTGAAGGGTTCTTCATGCGCGTGAGAATTCTGATCGCAGTACTCTTGATGAGCGCAGTTTCGGCGCTTTGCCAGGTGGAACCCAGCGCAACGGGAGGGGCTCCTGCGGCTGACGCAGACCAGCCGATGAACATGCCGCCGCCAGTGAGTGGATCGGCTTACCCTAGCCAAGTTGGGTCGGATACGCGATCGAACGTGCTTTCCTTTGGGATTGGGACGACCGTTGCGTATTTCGATAATGTCCTGATCGGTATTGCTAGTCAGCCAGTCAGCGACGAGATGTACTCCATTTCTCCAGTCGTGACGTATAACATGCAAACGCCGCGTCAGAGCCGGATCTTCAGCTACAGCTCGGGCTACACGTTTTATCAGCACACGTCGGCCTTGAACTATGTCGATCAGGCTGCCACGGGCACTTTTCAGGAGAGGTTCACGCGTCACGTGACATTGGATCTTTCCGATTCATTTGTGCAATCATCCGGCCTTCTGAACCAATCTGCGGGATCGAATGGCGGATCTGTCTCCGGCTCGGTGTCCGGCCAGCAGCAACTGATCATCACCCCTTTTGCAAATGAGATCACGAATACTGCGAACGCTGTCCTGAGCGATCAGTTCGCTCAAAACGGGATGTTTGGCGCCAGTTTTA
>JAJXXG010000925.1 GCA_021781255.1 Acidobacteriota bacterium | reverse complement strand
ACGGCCCTTCATACGGCCGCGTACCAAATCTACAAACCTCTGGTGTACTCGGCGATCCACCGACAGTTCGGGGTGGAACGTCGCCGCCATGATCTGCCCCTGTTCAACCAGAACAGGGAAGCCGTCACGTTCCGCCAGAACCGTCACTTCCGGCCCGGTCTTCACTATACGCGGCGCGCGGATGTATACCATCTCCAACGGCCCGCCTTCGAGCTTCGTCTCACCTGTTTCAATCGAGCTGTCAATTTGTCGCCCGTACGCGTTCCGCTCTACCGTCGCATCCAGCACACCCAGACTCGCCTGCGCCGGATGCACCACTTCCTTCGCTAGCAGAATGCACCCAGCGCACGTCCCGAACACCGGTTTCGCCGCCACATACTCCCGTAGCGCGCCCAAGAAGCCATCCCGCTCCAGAAACTTCAGAAACGTCGTCGACTCGCCCCCTGGAATTACCAGCCCATCCACTCCGGCCAGTTCCTCCGGCCTGCGAACCAGCATGGCCTCCGCGCCAGCGTCGCGCAGCGCCTCGGCGTGCGCCGCAAAGTCCCCTTGGATCGCCAGCACGCCAATAAGGGGAGCCGACTTTGCTTCAGTATTCGATAGAGATTCGATCAAGCGCTTCGGCCTTCCTCAAAAAACGTGCCTAGAAAGTGCGACCGCGCCAAAGGCGCGGCCTGAAATGAAATACGCAAGGCGCGCAGCCTCGTAGCCAGTCCTCACCAACCCCTTGTTTGCAATAGTTCCTTCTCTTCGATCGCTGCAACCGCCAGCCCCTTCATCGATCCCGTCACCTGTTCGGCGGCCTCAGCCAGCACCTTCGGATCGTTGTAGTGCGTCGTCGCAATCACAATCGCGCGTGCGCGAGACTCAGCCTCAGCCCGCTCCTCGCGGTTGTTCGGCTCGCTATCCGCATTCGTGCTGACGTCCAGCGGAGTTGCCCGCTCCTTCATAAAGATTCCCGAGCCCACAAACACGCTCTCCGCGCCCAGCTGCATCATCATTGCCGCGTCCGCCGGAGTCGCAATGCCGCCTGCCGAGAAGTTAGGCACCGGAAGCTTGCCCGCCTTCGCCACCATACGCACCAGCTCATAGGGGGCCTTCAGGTCCTTCGCCGCGACGTAGAGCTCCTGATCGCTCAGCACCGTCAGTGCCCGCATTTCCTGCGTGATCTGCCGCATGTGCTTCACCGCATGGACGACGTCGCCCGTGCCCGCTTCTCCCTTGGTGCGAATCATCGCCGCACCTTCTGCAATGCGCCGCAGCGCCTCGCCCAGGTCGCGCGCCCCGCACACAAACGGAGTCTTGAACGCGTGCTTGTCAATGTGGTGCGCCTCGTCCGCCGGCGTCAGGACTTCACTCTCGTCGATAAAGTCCACGCCCAGCTCCTGCAGAATCTGCGCCTCGGCAAAGTGCCCTATGCGAGCCTTCGCCATCACCGGAATCGAGACCGACTTAATAATCTCCTTGATCAGGCTCGGCTTCGCCATCCGCGCTACGCCGCCCTCGGCGCGAATCATCGCCGGAACCCGCTCCAGCGCCATCACCGCCACCGCACCGGCCTGCTCGGCAATCTTGGCCTGCTCGACGTCCATCACGTCCATGATCACGCCGCCCTTCAGCATCTCGGCCAGGCCCGTCTTCAGTCGCAGACTCGTCTGGTTCTGCGCAAAATTGCCATTCGTGTTTGCATGGTTCGTCATGATCTATCTCCCGTATTTCAATCGCCCGGCCCAGCAGATCCGCGCCCGCTGCAAGGCATTTCTTTCATCTCGGATAACACTCAATTTTAGCAGTTCCCGACATCGTTCACGCCCCATCGCACGCCCTCACTACGCCTGTTTGCGTGAAACCTTGCGCAGCATCTTCCGATCCACCTCAATAAACAGCGCCTTGCCGCGCGCCAGCACATCGCCGGCTTCATTCGCTAGCTCGGCCTCGCAGCGATGCTTCCTTCCCTCCGCGCCCGCGTGCCGTCCCGTCAACAGCAGCCTCGTCCCCAGCGGAACTGGCCGCAGATACTCCACTTCCATCTGCCTTGTCATCGCCAGCACGCCAAACTGCCGGTTCGCTTTGCTCATCGCCTCATCCAGCAGCGTCGCAATCACGCCACCATGAGCATGTCCCGGAGGCCCCTCAAACCTCTTCGCCAGTCGCACCCGGCTCACAATCACGTGCTCCGCATCCACATAGAAACTGAGCCTCAGCCCCGTCTTGTTCCGCTCCCCGCAGCCAAAACAGCGGTTCAGAGCACCATGCGACAATCGCTCCAGCTTGCCATGCGCTTCAATCTTCTTACCTCTCACCTGGCCTCCAGCACCTTCGCAAACACCTCACGGTCCACATTGCCTCCCGAAATCACCGCCCCCACGCGCTTGCCTGCCACCCCGGCCCGCTCCTGCAGAACCGCCGCCACCGCCGCAGCACCCGCGCCTTCTGCCACGTTATGAGTATCCTCAAAGATCGCCCGCATCGCCGCCCCAATCTCGTCCTCGTCAACCTCGACAATCCGCTCCACGTACTTCAGCATCACCCTCAGCGCCTCCGCGTCCGGAAGCCGGCACGCCAGCCCATCCGCCAGCGTCGGCCCAACAGCATGCGGAACCACCCGCCCCGCTGCAAACGACAATGCCGTTGCTGGAGCCACCTTCGCCGTCACCCCCACAATCTTCGTCTTCAGTCCCAGCGCCTCGCGCGCCGCCACAAACCCACAGATCGACGATCCCATCCCCACCGGCACATACGCGGCCTCCAGCTCCGGAGCCGCCTCAAACATCTCCGCCGCATACGTCGCCGTCCCCGCCGCCAGCAGGGGAGTGAACGATGGAACCTTGTGCAGCCCGCGCTCCTCTGCCAACTCCGTCGCGTACTCGTTCGCAGCCTGAAAGTCGTCGCCGTGCTCTACCAGCTCCGCTCCCAGCGCCTGCATCGCGCGGTTTTTCTCCGGGCTTTTCCCAAATG
>JAJXXG010000437.1 GCA_021781255.1 Acidobacteriota bacterium | reverse complement strand
TCGAGTTGGCGCTTGATCCGCTCGTTTTCTGGGTTGTGTTTCGTCATGGTTGCTCACACCTTTCTGAAGTCACTGTTTACGGTGGGTTCACTACTCTCGTTTACATGTCGCTGTGCCTCCACAAACGTGATGTCCAGTTTCTCCCGAATCTCGGTCAATTTTGCTTTGCTTGCCCGCCTGTAGATCATCGCGTTACAGTCCGGGCAGATGCCAATCAGGTTGCCGAACTTCTCGGTAATGGGCTGGTACTCCGCCATGCTTCCGGCAGGCTGCTTGGGCGCGCGGCAGCGGACGCAATAGATTTCTCCGGGCTGGCAGGGCCGCTTGTTTTTCATCCGTCGCGCTTTGAGGTATGCGGCAAGATCGCGGCCAAGAATCAGGGTGGGGCGCTTCGTGTCACAGGTTGACAACCCCGCCTTCACCCACGCACGCACGGTGTTTTTGTGCGTGTCGAACAGGCGGGCAATCTCTTCCACCGTATAGCTGCGATGGATTTTGGCAAGCCGATGATTCGGGCGGCGCTTGGGCATGTTCGGGCCGCCTCTAAGCAACCGTCTTGCGGGCTGCTTCCAGCTTTGCCACAAGTTCGCGAATCTCTGCATCCGGCTTCCCCGCGATGCGGGCAGCGTTGAGCGCAGCTACTTCATGCGCTGGCCAGCCTACGGCGCGACCTCCCAGGCTCACTGGTTTGGTGAATACGCCTTGCGCGATTCGCAGGTAGATGGTGCTGCGGGATAAACCCGTGCTCGTCTTGATTGCTGGAAGTCGCAGGATTGTATGAGTCATGTTGGCACCTCGTTGAGCATCTAGGAACCGCTCTAGAAACGAGGCTACGGGCCACGCATGGCGTGGATGCAAGGCGTGGAGATGCAGGGGAATGCGTGGAAATGCGTGGAAAGTTACTTCAAATGCGGTTTTTCGGCGAGAATTCGAGTAAATCGCTCGTGCGCTGCACTTGTGGCCCTAGCATCGCATCGTTGCCAGCGCTCGAACTCTGTTCGTGACTTATATCGGGCAGATTTCCAAATGTCTGTCCGCGTGATCCGCTTCCCCGTCTGCCGATACACTTCTTCGATATAGGCATCGACAGCTTCGCAGCGGGCGTTGTCTGGCATGTGGCGATTGTCTGCTCTGGCGGCGGCACCAAGTGGTCGCGCGACTGCTTCTTGTCGCAAGCCGTCGTTTCCCGCGCCATTCTGCGCTGGCTTGGGTTGTTTGGCTAGTTCTAAAGTTTTCTCGCCCGCAAGACGGTCAATATGAATTTTGATTCCAATTGTGAACATCTCGGCGAAAGATTTCAGCCACTTCTTGCTTGTTTCACGGTCCACCCGTTCCCATTGGCGCGCCGCGTCAAACGGCATATACCGGGACGGCTTCATGACCAGCAGCATGGGTGCGCACCAGGTTCTACCCATGATGACTTCATCGGGTTCGCTCCAATCCATGTCAGAACTATAATCCGGCGGATCACACACGGCTCGAATCCAGAGCTTTACCTGAATTTCGTAGGTCTCTATCAGCTTCATTGTAAGATCGTGTGCCCATTGGATGTATGGCTTGCTTAGCTGCTCTGCATTCGCTTTGCCGATTGCAAGCAGGTCGTGAAAGACGCGAACTGCCTGGGGTATCATCCCGGCAATATAAAGCTGCTCCATTGCGTGGAAGAAGGCCGGGGCCGTTCCCATCCGGATGCTACGATGGTAGGCTTCGGTTGCGGCTGGCCCGGCTATGACCTTCAATTGATCCAGCGCGAGTTTGTATTGCTCCGTGTCCGTCGGATTCTCTCCGGGATGGAGCAGAGCATAGCAGAAGACTTCCGTAATTTTTCCGCACTTAAAATGTGCGTCATCCAGCGTTTGGCTAAGTGCCTCGACAGCAGGGACAAGTCCGGCGGGGAGAGCAGTTCTGATTTCTTCAGAGAGCCGGTACATCATCAAAATCCCTTCAACTTTCCACCGCGCCGGTGTCTGATTTGGTCCGCCAGCCGCGTAGTCGGCACCTGGAGAAAAACTCTGCGCGTGGAGTAGTGACCGTTCATATCCCGCTCACCGCTCAGTACAGGCTCCATCCATTCTCGGACATAGTAGGATATTGCTGTACTTTTCAACACAACGCAAGTGTTTCTCAGACGCCGGGTACTCCCGCGCCGGGATGGTTTGCGTCATTCATCTCCGGGAGAATTGGGACCACCGATCATGGCAAAGCTCACAGAGCAGGAGCAGCAGGAAGTCGTTCGCTTTATCGAGGCGGGGAAGCCTCTGCCGGACAAGTATCGTTTCCTGCTTTTTGACGATAAGCGGGAAGTGGAACTGGTCTGGAACGGCAAGACGAACGAGGTCACGAACGTCGTGCTGCCCTTTCAGGTAATTGAGCAGGTGGACGAGCCGCGCGCCGAAAAGCCGGAAGAAATGGCCATGCAGCCGGGGCTGTTTGATGCGCGCGGACGCCAGCTCAAGGGCTGGACCAACAAGCTCATCTGGGGCGACAACAAGCTGATCCTTTCCTCGCTCAAGAACGGGCCGCTGCGCGATGAGATTGAGGCGCAGGGTGGGCTGAAGCTCATCTATATTGATCCACCGTTTGACGTTGGCGCGGACTTCAGCATGGATATTGAGATTGGGGACGAGACCTTCACCAAGAAGCCGGGGATTCTTGAAGAGATTGCGTATCGGGATACATGGGGGAGAGGATCTGACTCATTTCTGTCGATGCTCTACGAGCGCCTAATCTTGATGCGTGACCTTTTGGCAGAGGATGGGAGCATATACCTGCATTGCGATTGGCGGGTAACAGCAATTGTCCGTCTGGCAATGCAGGATGTCTTCGGGGAGACTGCCTTCAGAAATGAGCTAGGGCGTGTTAACACTAATGATGCTATAATTACGGTCAATGGAGATCACGGCCGAGCAATACGAGAAGATCAAGGATAGCCTTCCGATTCAGCGTGGGAATGTGAAGT
>JAJXXG010001106.1 GCA_021781255.1 Acidobacteriota bacterium | reverse complement strand
CCTGTCAACGCCAACCGGAACCGGCGCGGTGTGGTAGCCAGAGTCTCGTGTCAGGTAGGAGGGCGCGCTCCAGTGTACGCCGTCGTCCGCGGAGCGGCGGATGACAATGCGGCCGTACTGTCCGGTGATGCCGAGCAGGTAGAGCTTGCCACGCAGGACAAAAAGCGAGGACCAGAACTGGTCGTTCAGTTCGGCTGTCTTGCGCCAGGTGACGCCGCGGTCGCGCGAGACAAAGACGCGGGTAACTCCGGAGGTATTTTCCGTTGAATACGGGCCGAAGAGATCATGCGAGGCCACATACGCGCCATCGGGCAGAAGGGCGATTGAGGGTGAGCCGATATACATGCCGCTCGGCGCGGGCTGGTGGTCGATGACGACGCCTGGCGGTGTTGCCGGCTGCGCCGCCGCGGCCAGCACGGGAACTAATACGAGGCTAAGCCAGCTGAATTTCATGGTGAGATCAGGAGCGCGACCCAGTATAGCAGCGGGCCTGATCAGACTGCGGAGTTCGTCCAAGTTCTGTGTATGGAATCAGAACCCACATTTTTCTGCTTCTCTTTCCTGAAAAGAGAAGCAGCCTGCCACTGCCACGCGAACTCGTCCGGTGTACTGCTGGCAAGCGAGCTGTGCGGGCGACGCGCGTTATATTTCGTTTTCCAAGCCGATATCTTCCTTCTCCTTGTGCAGGTACAAATGCAGACGCCAATAGCCAGGGCGCGAATGCTCACGCGCAAGTTCGCGCAGCCCGGCTCAACCTGCTTCAGCGCAGCAATGATCCGGGCCTCCGTGTGACGGCTCTTGCTCATCCGCTTTTCCCCTTTCCTTCGTCCAAAATCTAATTCCAAAATGGATGAATCCAGAGGAGCCGGTCAGAATGAAACTTGCTGGCAGCGCCGGCACACGGGGGCCGAATCACAGGGGCAAGACTTCGGGCTGCTCTTCCCGTTAACGGCAGCCCCACACTATGATCGGGGCAGTTGCCCGGGAGATAGGAGAGTCGTGGATCGCAGAACTTTTGCCAAGCTTGCAGGGCTCACCGGAATGACTCTTTTTGCAGACGGCATCGATGTTCTTGCCGCTCAAGGCGCGCCGGAAGATTCCCCAATCGAAAGGGTCTTGTGGGGCAGCTATCTGGCTGGCGCCGCTTATTACCCCGAGTGGTGGCCGCGTGCCGAGTGGGAGACCGACTTCAGCCAGATGCAGGAGCTGGGCATCAACACAGTGCGCATGGGCGAGTTTGCATGGGCCAAATACGAGCCTGCGCCTGGCCAATTCGATTTCGCGTGGATGGATGAGGCAATCGAGATCGCGGGCCGCCACAATATCCACGCCATCCTGGGCACACCCACCGCTTCGGTTCCGCCCTGGCTCTACCAGCAGTATCCCGACGTGCTGAGCGGCAATCAGAACGGGCTCTACACCTACGGCGGGCGAAAAGGATACAACACCAACAGCCAGCATTATCTTGACGCGTGCGCACGCCTCGTCACCGCGCTGGCTGGGCACTACGGCCATAATTCCGGCGTCATCGGCTGGCAGCTCGACAACGAGCCCGGCTACCCGTTTCAGGAATACGATCCGGTCACGGAGAAGGCATTCCAGGCGTGGCTCGCAAAACGCTACGGAACGCTCGACGAACTGAATAAGGTTTGGAATGGAGCATTCTGGAGCAACTGGTACACCGACTGGTCACAGATTCGCATCCCCGGCAACTCCGCCGAGGGCGGCTGGCAGCCGGCCATCAGTCTCGACTACCGCAGGTTCTTCTCCGATTCGTTCCTCAATCATCTGCGCCGCCAGGCTGACATTCTTCACGCACGCATTCGCAATCAGTTCGTCTTTACCAACTGGCCTTCGCCCACCTGGTCGGTTGACGTCTATCAAGCGGCTGCGGAGTTTCTGGACGCAACGGCCTGGGACAACTACGTGAGTGCGCCGGGTCTGAGCCGCTTCGAGCGCCAGTACATCGCCGGTTTCCTGAGCGATTTCAGCCGCTGCGCCGGTCCGCATCAGCGTTTCCTGTGCGCGGAGCAAAACGCATATGTTCCGCCGAACGCCGATCCCGAGGGCCTGCGCCTGCAAGCATATTGCGACCTGGCCCACGGCGCCCACGGCCAGCTCTACTTCGAGTGGCGCCGCCCGCTCGCCGGCAACGAGGAGCACCGGCCTTCGTTCATCAAGGGCTTTGATGGCAAGATCAATCCCGACAGGACTGTCCTCAATCGAATCTGCAAGGAGATGGCGCGGCTGGGCCCGCAGCTCTCCGCCGCGACCACCACCGCCGACATCGCCATCCTTTACAGCTTCCCCAACGAGTGGGCACAGGGCATGGGCGGGATCGGCGACCCGCATCCGCGCTACAGCGCCGAGGCTCAGAGCTATTACAACGGCCTGAAGGCTCTCCAGCGCAATATCGACGTTGTGCCAGTCTCCGCCGATCTCTCCGGCTACAAGCTGGTCGTCGGCTCGAACCTGCGGCTCATCGACGATGCGACCATCGCCAAACTTAAGGCCTACGTCGCCGGGGGCGGCACGCTGCTGCTTAACGCTCGCGCTGCCACGCAGAACATGGATAACAGCATGAGGCTCGCGCTCGCGCCCGGCGCGCTTGCTGAGATTGCCGGCGTCCGCTCCGACGCGGCTTTGGATCTGTCCGAGTACAACCCGCAGAACGGAATGCTCGACGCGAACCTCGAAGACCAGCTCGGCATCCGCTTCGCCGGGAAGGATGCTGTCTATCGTCCACGCACGATTGTCGAATCGCTCCGGCTCGACGGAGCCGAAGCAATTGCAAGTGTCGCCGGAGGGCGCATGGAGGGCCGACCAGCGGTCACGCGCCATCGCAGCGGCAATGGCTGGGTGTTCTACTCAGGTGTCGACAGCACGGATGACGGGTTCTACGAGACGGTAGCGCGCGCGATTGCCGGCGCCATCGGCCTGAAGCCGATTGTTGCCGCACCGCC
>JAJXXG010001073.1 GCA_021781255.1 Acidobacteriota bacterium | reverse complement strand
CTGCCGGGCCGGTATACTGGCGGTTGGACCCTGAAACGACGAACGGCGAAGGAAAAACACGTGTTCGACTCGGAGTTTGAACAGAATCTCTTTGAGCTGCGCAGAGAAAAACTCAAAGAGATCGAGAAGCTGGGGCAGGCGGCCTATCCCAACCGGTTTCCGGCCCGGCAGGACCAGGCGGCGACAACCCTGGCATCGGTGCGCGCCCAGTGGGACAAGGCCAACGGCGAGGAACTTGAATCCAATCGCGTCACCGTGGCCGTGGCCGGGCGCATCATGGCCATTCGCGCACAGGGCAAGGCCGGCTTTGCCACCTTGCAGCAGGAGGGCGCGCGGCTGCAAATCTACGTGCGGCTCGACGCCGTGGGCGAGCAGGGATTCGCGCTCTACAAGCTGCTCGACCTGGGCGACCACATCGGCGTTACCGGCTACCTGTTCCGCACGCGCACCGGCGAGCTCACGGTGCACGTCGAGACGCTGACGTTTCTTTCCAAGGCCATGCTTTCGCTGCCCGAGAAGTATCACGGCCTGGCCGACGTTGAGCTGCGCTACCGCCAGCGCTATGTTGACCTGTTCACCAACCTCGACAGCCGCGAGGTCTTCGTCAAGCGGGCCAGGGCGCTCAAGGCGCTGCGGCAGTTCTTCGACGAGCGCGGCTATCTCGAAGTTGAAACGCCGATGATGCAGCCCATCGCCGGCGGCGCGGCGGCAAAGCCGTTTGAGACGCATCACAACGCGCTCGATATGGATTTGTTTCTGCGCATCGCGCCTGAGCTTTATTTGAAGCGCCTCGTCGTGGGCGGCCTTGATCGTGTCTATGAGATCAACCGCAACTTCCGCAACGAGGGCGTGAGCACCCAGCACAATCCAGAGTTCACCATGCTCGAGTTCTACCAGGCCTACGCCAACTATCACGACCTGATGGACCTCACCGAAGAGTTACTGAAGTTCGTCGCCATGGAAGTGAATGGAACGACGGTGACCGAGTTCAACGGCAACACGATCGACTTCGCCAAGATCGAAAAGCTGACGATGCGCGAGGCGATTATCAAGTGGTGGCCTGAAGAGATCACATTGCGAGCACGCCACCAGGGAATCGAAGCTGAGCCAAAGCTCGAGCACTTTCTTGATCGTCTTGAGATTCAACTTTTGCTGAACAACGCCGTAGATTTGCTTTCAACCGCATTTGACGACCTTTCGACTCAGCTACTTGCCACTCGCGAAACGGACGAGGCCCACTCTGGCTTGTCCCGACACTATGACGAGATTAAGCGCATATCTCGGGAACTGAGTGCAGCGTTGACTGGATCGTTGGCCGGCGACCCGATCGGTAAGACAGTGGCTTGCGTTTTCGAAGCTATTGCCGAACCCCACCTCATCCAGCCCACCATCATCTACGAGTTCCCTACCGCCGTCTCGCCGCTCTCGAAGCAAAAGCCCGGCGACCCCGATTGGGTCGAGCGCTTTGAGGTCTACATCGGCGGATTTGAAATCGGCAATGCCTTCAGCGAGCTGAACGATCCAGTCGAGCAGCACAAGCGGTTTGAGCAGCAACTCGCCGAGCGCTTCCGCGGCGACGAGGAGGCGCACCAGATGGACGAGGACTACGTGCGCGCCCTCGCTTACGGCCTGCCGCCCACCGGCGGTGAAGGCATCGGCATCGATCGGCTTGTCATGCTGCTCACCGGTTCCAGGTCGATACGCGATGTAATTCTGTTCCCGCTCATGAGGAAAGAACAGGGACTGAGTAGTGGGCAATAGGCAATAGGCAATAGGCATTAGGCATTAGGCAATAGGCAATAGGCATTAGGCATTAGGCATTAGGTAATCGAACTGCTGCGAAGGAGGAATGATGGGGAAGTCGTTTAAGGAACTCATCGTTTGGCAACGGGCTATCGAACTTACCGTTGCAGTCTACAAACTGACTTCCCAGTTCCCGAACGCCGAGCGATTTGGTCTCACCAATCAAATGCGCCGCGCTGCGGTTTCCATCGCCAGTAACATTGCGGAGGGCTACGGCAAGTCCTCAAAGGGTGAGTATCTCCTGTTCCTCGGCCATGCGCGCGGATCATGCGCGGAGATCGAGACGCAACTCGTCATAGCAAACGAGCTCGGGTTTGGTTCAAACACCCTGTTCAACTCTGCACATTCCCTTGCGGATGAGGTAGGAAAGATGCTAGTCGCTCTGATGAAATCACTGCATCACGCCAAGCCCTTAACCCTCTAATGCCTAATGCCTATTGCCTATTGCCTACTACATAGGAGCTTCGAACGCCAGTGAACATCCTCTTCGTCGGCGACATCTTCGGCAGCGCGGGGCGCAGGATCGTGCGCGAGCACATCGGCCACGTGCGCGCGGCGCACCAGGTCGATCTGACCATCGTCAACGCGGAAAACGCTGCCGGAGGCTTCGGCGTAACGCCGCAGATCGCCGAAGACATCTTCGATATGGGCGCGGATGTGCTGACCACCGGCAACCATGTCTGGGACAAGCGCGAGCTGATCGACTACATGAATTCGGCTGCGCCTTACACCGGGGGGCGAGGGCGGCGCGTGCTTCGGCCGGCAAATTTCCCGCCCGGCGTGCCGGGTTATGGTTTCTTTGAAGGAACGACTGCGGGCGGAGTCGACTACGCTGTGCTGCAATTGCAGGGGCGCGTGTTTATGACGGCGATTGACGATCCGTTTCGCGTTGCCGACGAGATCCTGACTGCATTCAAGGCGAAGGTCATCGTGGTGGATTTCCATGGCGAGGCGACCAGCGAGAAGGCCGCTATGGGGTGGCATCTTGACGGCCGCGTAACGGCGGTTCTTGGCACGCACACCCATGTTCCCACGGCTGACGAGCGCATTCTTCCCTCCGGGACCGCCTTCCAAACCGACGTGGGCATGAGCGGCCCCTATGACAGCATCATCGGTGTGGAAAAAGATATGGTACTGCACAAATTCCTCACCGGCATGCCGGGCAAGTTCGAGGCCGCAAAGGGAAATCCCAGGATGTGCGCAACGCTGGTCACCTGTGATCCCGCGACCGGCCGCGCCTCGTCTGTCCAGCGCATTATGCTGGGCGAATAAAGAAAAGGGGCAGCCCGCCAAAGCGGACTGCCCTTGATGATCCCGGAAACACTGCGATATGCCCCCATCGTTCACCGGAGTGACACCGGCGAACGAGGGCTGGCCAGGTTAGCGCGCGCGGTGCGCGGGCGAAGGCTTGCGACGCACCGGCGCAGCCTTCTTCTCCAACTGCAGGAATCCGCCTTGCATCACGATTTGCGCCGAAGCGGCCATCGAACCGGATGCCGCAACCTTCGTATAAGTGTCGTAGGTGGCGTCTAACTCCGTGGCAGGCTGCAGAGCGAGCACCGTGCCGGATGCCGGAGCCGTCTTGCAAGAAACCGGTTCCTTCATGTTGACGGTGAAGTCCGCCTTGTGGGTGTCCTTGGCGTCCTGCGTCACCGCTACGTCGATGACCCCAACTGCCGGTTCAATGGCGATCTTGCGGATATGCGCCGGGGACCCGGTGAGAATGTCTCCCATGGCGTCGGTATCGGCCTTTACTCCATTCGCCAGAATGTAGTCCTGCGCTTCCTTGACCTTGACGTCGGAGGGCGGCGCGGGAACGGCGCTGCAAGCCACCGGATTGGTGAGTTTGACCACAAAATCCTTAGGCTTGGCAGAAGCGGTGGTGGTGACTGACACATGCAGCACCGATGCGGGATTGGAGATGATAATTCCCGGAACCGGGGTCGTCTGACCTTTAAGCAGAGCCCAAAGCCCACTTGCATCCGCATCCGAGCCATTCGCCAGGATGTATTCCTTGTCTTCGAGGTTCAGCTTGGTCGGATCGCCGCTGGTATAGGCATGATGCGCTAGTTCCTGGGGAGTGGGAGCTGGCGCAATGGTGAAGTTGGCCGGGGGGAACAGCGTTGCCTGAGCCTGAGTCTGAATCCCGCTGATTTGGGATTTGATGGCAGCATCGCCGTCCAAAGTGCCGTGATACCGCTTGTACCAGTATTCGAGCTGCGGTTCGATCTGGGCCTTGTAGGCCGGAGGCGCAAAGTTCCAGGCGCGCGCGAAGAACCAGATGGCCTTCACCTCATTCCTGGAATCGCCCGGCTTGGTATAAGCGTAGGCCAGTGCCAGAGTATCCACGAGGCAGGGGCCCGGCTTCGCACATTCTTCCGGCGGATAGAGCATCAATTCCTTCGTGTATTCCGCGATGGTGCCCGCGTAGTCCTTCTTCGAGACTGCGTCGTCAAACGCGATGGCCGATTCAAAAATCGGATATGCCCGCGCCGTAATAGTCTTCCAGTCGCTGTCCGACATATCTGCCGGTTTAGGCACCGCAAGTCCCTTTTGCGCAAGCGCCGCGGCATCGTCGCAGGTCCGCGGATCGGTGGTCACCCCCGACGCATCCAGCGTCTTGCCGCACTGCGACTTCTCAATGTAGACAGAGATGGCAATGGCGTTCATGTTGTTCGGATCGACCTGCAGCAGGCGCTTGGCCGCGTCGAGAGCTTTATCAGGCTGATTCAACTGCTGGTAGCAATCGATTAACTGACCGAGAATACCGCTCTTGACCGGGGTCTGCGGGTAGGTCTGCAGAAAACTTTCAAGGGCAGCGGCCTTCGCAGTAGGATCGGTCTGCGTGGTGGCATTCTGGTAAGCGTTGAACTGTTCGGGCGGAAGGCTGATCTGGCCAGCCTCCTGGGCGCGCAGTGCGGGCATAGAAAGAAAGCAAATGCCTGCCAATGCCATCACACATGCAAAGACTAACTTCTTCATGCAATGCTCCTGGGAAAAGCCGAAATAGTGATCCGGATTCATTTTTTTACCAGCGAAGTCGCAACTACCTAATGGCGGTTGAGCGATTCGGTAACGGTTATTACGATACCACGGCATCCATCAATAATAAGGAGGATTATAGAAAGCCACAGAGCCCCTGACAAGCGGGGACCCTAAAAGACGTAGATGGCCGGGAGCCTTCGAAAAAACTCCCTGCCGGCAGGTAAGGCCGCACGGCAAGCTCATTGCAGCAGCCGCACAAGCTCCGTCTGCTCGGCGAGGAAGGCGTCGTGACCGTGATCGCTGGTCATTTCGCGGTAATCCACTTGCGCGCCGGCCTGTCGGATGCTTTCAGCAAAGCGTCGCACTTCCGCGGCGGGAAACAACCAATCGGTGCTGATGCCGATAAAGCTGAGCCGGGCGCCGATGCGGCCGAAAGCCTCCTGCGGCGAAGCGTACCCACGCAACGGATCCCAGGTGTCCATGGCGCGCAGGATGGCAAGGTAGGCGTTGGCGTCGAAACGCTCGACGAACCGCTGCCCCTGATAATCCAGATAACCGGCGATATCGAAACGTCCGCCCGTCAGGCCGCTTCCCTTACCATCCGCTGCCCACGGATCTTCGCCGCTGCGGTTGGGATTGCGGCCGAACCGTTCGTCGAAGAGCGGCGCGGATTTGTAGCTGATCATGGCGATCTGGCGGGCCAGCGCGAGTCCGCGGCGCGGTGGGCGTTGCGGCAGATAGCGCCCGCCGGCCCACTCCGGGTCGTGCTGGATGGCCTGCCGTTGCAGATGGTTCAGCGCCAGTCCCATGGCCGAGAGCGGCGTGACTCCGATAATGAGGGCGCGCTCCACGCGTTCGGGCTGAAGGATGGTCCAGTCCAGCGCCTGCATGCCGCCGATTGACCCGCCAAGCGTCAGCCGCAGCCGGCGGATGCCGAGTGAATCGAGAAGCCGCGCCTGCGCTCGCACGTTGTCGCGAACCGAGACCAGAGGAAAATCCGGCCCATACGTTTCGCCTGTTTCGGGATTAACGGAACCGGGTCCCGTGGAGCCGTAACAGGAGCCCAGCATGTTGATGCAGATGACGAAGTCGTGCTCCAGCGAGAGGACCGCGCCAGGAGCGAAAATCTCAGGCCACCAGGAGCCTACCAGCGCCGAGCCGGAAAGTGCGTGGCAAACCAGTACGGCATTGTCGCGCGCCGCATTCAGCCGGCCGTAGACGGCGTAATGCAGCGTGGGACAGATCAAGGCGCCGCCACACTCCAGCGGCAGGGTTCCATCCAGCACGAAGTCGCCTTCGTAGGTGGGCTCCACGATCTTGTACCCCGCCGGCGAAGAGCCATTCGCGGGAGCCGCACTCTTCGATTTTGGCGGCGAGGCGCCGCTGCGGCTGTAAGTATCGGTCATAAAAACAGCTTCCAGCTCCTGGCCTTTCGTATCCTCATTCCGAAGTTCGTTCAAAAAATGCGCTGTCATCCTCAGCGAAGGTCGCGGACGCGACCAGGACGAAGGATCTGCAGTGTTCTTTCCAAAACCTGCCGCCAGAAGGCTGGAAGCTGGCAGCTAAGTCTATTGTGCCTTATCGCGCTGCAGGCGCCTCTGGTTTGCCTTTGAACTTCTCGCCATTCGCCGCCTCAATCGCCAGATCCAGGTCAGCCTGGATGTCGCGAATGTCCTCGATTCCCACCGAAAGCCGCACCAGTTCCGGCGTAACGCCGGTTGACGCCTGCTCCTCCACCGAAAGCTGCTGATGCGTCGTCGAAGCCGGGTGAATCACCAGTGACTTGGCGTCGCCTATATTGGCCAGCAGCGAGAACAGCTTGAGCGTGTTGATGAGTTTCTTTCCCGCCTCAAAGCCGCCCTTAATGCCAAACGTAACCAGCGCTCCCGCGCCCGCTGGCAAATACTTCTTGGCTCGCGCGGCGTAGGGGCTGGAGTCGAGGCCGGGATAGTTAACCCACTCCACTCCTGGATGCTGTTCCAGGTGCCTGGCCACGGCGAGCGCATTCTGTGAATGGCGCTCCATGCGCAGGTGCAGCGTTTCGATGCCCTGCAGTAAAAGGAAAGCATTGAAAGGCGACAACGCAGCCCCCGTGTCGCGCAATCCCTGCACGCGCGCCTTGAGGATGAACGCCAGCGGCCCGAAAGCTGTGGTGTACGAGAGCCCGTGATACGACGGATCGGGCTCGACAAATTCCTTAAAGCGGCCTGAAGCTGCCCAGTCGAACTTGCCCGCGTCCACAATCACGCCCCCGATGGCCAGGCCGTGGCCGCCGAGGAATTTGGTGGCCGAGTTCACCACGATGTCCGCGCCCCACTCAATGGGCCGCACCAGCGCCGGCGAAGCTGACGTATTGTCGATCACCAGCGGCAGCTTGTACTCATGCGCGATCGCGGCCAGCTTTTCAATGTCGGCGATGTCGAGCTTGGGATTGCCCAGCGTCTCGGTGTAAACGGCGCGGGTCTTGGAGTTGATGGCCTTGCGCAGGCCGTCGAAGTCGTCGGCGTCGACGAAGCGCACCAGAATGCCCAGCCGCGGCAGGGTGTAGTGGAAGAGATTGTAGGTGCCGCCGTAGAGCGAAGTGGTGGAGACAATCTCGTCGCCCGCCGCGGCCAAGGTGGTCGCCACCAGCGTTTCGGCCGCCTGCCCCGAGGCCGTGGCCAGCGCCGCCGCGCCGCCCTCGAGCGCCGCCACGCGCTTTTCAAGCACGTCGGTAGTGGGGTTCATGATGCGCGTGTAGATATTGCCAAACTCTTTAAGTTCAAAGAGCCGCGCCGCATGGTCTGCGTCATGGAAGAGATACGACGTGGTTTGGTAAATGGGCACGGCGCGCGATCCCGTGGTGGGGTCGGCTGTTTGGCCGGCGTGCACGGCAAGCGTGGCAAGCTGCTGCTGGTTTGGTTCCGACATAATCGTCTCCTTACGGTTCGTGTGGTCTCTGCTATTGGGGACGGCGAGGGTTGGCTGCAGGCCGTACCACAATGAAAACGGCCCGCATCCGCTTTGGGACCCGGGCCGCTTGCCTTCAAGATCGGTTGCGCTTAGCGCATTCGCCGCTCAAGAGCCGCGCGGAGGGGTCCGCAGGCCATACACATACACATGGCCCCCGCCGCGATTCGATCGCAATTCCGCGCCTTCCTTGAGTTCGGCATAAAAAAAGTATCAAAGCCTGCAGGCCTTGGTGTCAAGCAAAGAACAAAATCGGTGCTAGATCAATTTGAGACTGTCGCGCCTGGGCGCGGCCGGGGCAACGGGACAACGGGGTGCCGGGGTGCCGGGGTGCCCTCTGGGCCGGGCCGGGCCGGGTCGGGTCGCGTCCTGAAAATCCCCGGCAAAATCCGGGGATTTAGCTCCCGCAGCCTTCGTCCCATAACCTGAAGGTCAATTGTGCAATTAGATCAGGCGCAGGGGCTGCTTCTGCTGTCGGGGGCAGGCAGGAGGGGCGTCGTACAAGCTGCCGAAGGCGCTCAATGAGTCGCGGTAACAATAGCCTCGGCCAACATGGCATGCGTCGAATTCCGGGCAGGAAGAGCAGACCGTGCCCTCGAATTTGCTACGCTCGGGGTGCAGGAAAGCTTCGAGCGCGGGGCCGTTCCAGATTTCGAGCAGGCTCTCACTGAGCAGGTTGCCCACGACATTTTCACTTTCATGGGGAACCTGCTCGCAGAGGGTCACATCGCCATTGGGCTGGACGAATAGCGCCGAGCGGCCGCCAGTGCAGACGGATCGCTGCTGCCACGCGATCTCAAGCTGTTCGCCTGTCTTCGATTCGCCGGTTTCATCCTGGAAGACGATATCGAGATCGCTATACTGCGCGGCCAGCAGTTGCAGCGACTCGCTCAGTTGGAGTTTCTGTTCTCTGGTCAGAAAAAGATCGTCGGAGTGGCGATAGAGGCTGCGGCCGTACTGGACGAACTGGAAGCGGCGCACGCCCAGCGCCCGAAAAAGAGTGACGATCGCTCTCGGCTCGTCGCAGTTGTAGGGGTTGAGGACGCACTTGATGCGCGGGCTGATTCCGGCGGCGATGAGGTTGGCGGTGGTGGAGCGGGCGCGGTCAAGATAGTTGGGCACCCCGGTGAGCCAGGAGGCGAGCTGGTTGTCGGCGCTGTCGACCGAGACCTGCATGCCACGGTCAGGCGTGCCAGGCTGGTTGCAGCCGATTCCCAGCCCCGCCAGGCGGAGCGCGCAAGCAGGCGAGATATGGCTCTTGGTTGAGACCGAGAAGGTGAAATCGTGCCTGACCATAGCGCGCAGTAGATCGAAGACATCGGCGCGCATGAACGGGTCGGCGCCGGCCAGGTCCACGATGCGAATCGAGTGCTCGGCCAACTGATCGAAGATGCCGATCCACTCGGCGCTGGTCAGCTCCCAGCATGCACTCCTCTCGGCGTAGCAATACCGGCAATGCGCACAACAGCGATTGGTGAGAGCCACCTGCACGGAGACAGGAACGCTGGTTCGCTCCGCAGGCCAGCGATAGTTGGTGAAGTCAGGCAACGGAACTTTGGCGGGATCGCGGAACGA
The DNA here is from genome assembly GCA_021781255.1 of Acidobacteriota bacterium. Next base: position 2,721 of record JAJXXG010001073.1, on the reverse strand, counting down.
TTCGCTGGGGCGCCCTGTGAGGCCGATGATTTCGTCGGGCGTGGTCAGATTGCGCACCAGCTCGTCGAGCTCCCTCAGGCTTTCGGCTTTCTGCGCGGGCTTCGTGAGGCGGAGCCAGACGGCTTGAATCTCCGCGTAGGTTCTTTCCCCGGAGAAGAAGGGCAGGATCATGGCCTGCACCGGGGAGAGCACGCGATATTTGAGCTCAGCGTGTGTGCATTTGTACAGCAGCAGATTGTCGCGGTCGTCGCGCAGCAGCCACGGAGCCAGCAGGCGCGGACGCGCGTGCAGCGCAAACGTCGGCACACTTCGAACTTCTTTAGGGTTCATGCTCTGCTCAGGCCCTCCCATCCTTGCGCGCGAACTGCGCGGCAGCCAACACCAAAACCCAGCTTTATTTCGGGCCAGTCTTATTTGTTGCCGGTCTTGCAGGCAGACTGGCAGCCCCCGGAGCAGCCGTCCTGGCAGCCGGGGTTGCAGGATGCCTTATCGCACAGGGCTGCGGCCGCGTCGTCATGCGTGGCGATGGGGATTTTGCCGACGCGCCGCTCCATCTCCCGCATCATGGGGTCGTGGCTGAGCCGCGCGTAGGCCGCGGACTTGGCGGCAAGGGCTCCAACAAACGCCCCGGCAGAAACCACCGCCCCCCTCAAAAACTTTCTCCGGCCATCGAGTGTGCCTGGCATCGTGCTCTCCCGGTCGTTCGCTGCGGGCGCAGCGCTCAACCCCGGCCACGCCGCAGTGTGGAACCACGATTAGTTGCTTGAAGATACGGGTGTATGTGATGTGTATCACGTCGTGGTGGTCAGGCTAAATGAAGTCCAAGACGGACAGAGTCACGCAATCGGCAAGCGCTGATCACATCGCGTGCCAGATCATGTCGATGCGGACAGGAATCTCGTTCTTGATTGGCACGGTGAGAAACGAGGGGCGGTCGATCTTGAAGTCGGAACAGGTAAGCGGGATGGTTCCAGTGATGTGCACTGCACCTCCTTGCTGGACGCGTTGAAAAGGTACTTGGGAATAATGGGCGGTTTGGCCGGCAAACTGGACTTCGAGGTCAGCGTGAATCCACTGAGCACCTGCATCGGCCTGCGGAAAATGGGCGCGCACCTGGATTAATGGAAACTGCGCGCCGCGCGCGGCCTCGATCATGTGCAGGTCGCGATTGGTGTCGCCGGAATCGAAGGATTTAACAGGGACAGCGACGAGGAAGTCACACCACCCGGCGTGGCAGATACCTTTGCCCTTGGCGGCGTGGCTGGTGCCGTCTACCTCATGCATGGGATGCGAGATGTGATAGGTGAGCGTGGATTGATCGGCGAGCCATGTGGAATCGGACTGCCCGAGGGCAAAGAGCGGAGCAACCGCGGCGGACGAAGAAAGCATGATCGCGAACAGGAGTTTGCGGCTCATTGCTTCTCCCGGAACTTTAGATGAATAGGCCAACTGACGGCGATGATGGAAGCGCCATAGGCAGCAACCGTGGCGATAGCGACGGGCCCGTGTGCCGAGGCGACGCCGTGAACCTTTTCGCCGTCCTGCTCTTGCTTATAAGCCATTGCGCCGAGGATGGGCGTAAGGATCATCCCCGGACCGTGGATGAATGCGAGCGCCTCATGAATACGGATGGCGCCGTGCTTTTGAACGCCGGGCACCTTGGGCGCGAACACAGCAAAGTAAGCTGTGGAGAAGTACAGGGCCGCGGTCGCCCCTCCGAGTGCGGCGTGAAAGTCGAGGTTTGCATTGGAGGGCTCGGTAATGGCCTGGCCGTTTTTGCCTTTTGCCTTGACCATCGGCCCGGTTATAAGCGTGGCGGCCATGGGCGCAAGGGTGATAAGGCCAAGACGCTGATGAATCTTGAGCATCTCCGTGCGTTTGTCGAGCTCGGCTTGCAGCTTGGGGTTGGCTTGAGTTTGTTGCGGTGTAAAGCCCAGGTCGGAGAGCGAAGGAGCTTGCGGGGTTGGGGACTGCGTGGGGACAGGGGCGTTGGGCAGTTCAGGTTGAGGCGCAGGCGAGGGAGCGGCAGGCTGCTGCTGCTGGGCTGGGGGTTGCTGCTGAACAGGCTGTTGCGGGGCGGGCGCGGCTTGCGCGTAGGCGAGGCCGGGAAAGAGCAGCGCCAACAACAAAACTCCTGCTCGCCGAGCGAGCTTCTCATCCAGGTCCATGCAGGATTCTCCAGTAGATCGGGATTTCTCAGTCAATGAGCTAAGGAAGCTGGCCCCGCGGTTAATTTAGACGTAGATACACCGATTTTGGTTTGTGCTTGTGCGGTACGCTCTTACCGGCTGCCGTTCGATGTGCGGGTTCCCACCGCGAGCACGCGCTGGCCAATGACAAAACTGGAAGCCGGCAAGGGAAAGAAGCTCCGAACCGTCGAGCGAACGATCCTTTCGCGTCGCAAATCAACAGCATTCGACGCACGAAAGTAACATCATTCGCTCACATGGTCAGCATCTTTTCCCCCGCCTTCCTCATCTGAATCCCGAGCGGGTTTTGAAAGGTTAAAATCCGACGCTAATCACCGCAATATACTTTTGCCTCTTTTGTTGCCCCCGGTTTTTGACAATGCGCGCTGCCACTGTATGCCTTTGCATACAATGAGCACAGTGCATAGGGCTGGCGCGCGACCGCCCTGAACTTATCAGCGAGGAGTGATTATGAAAGGATTCAAAGTTCTTGCTCTGTCGGTTGCTGCCGGAATCTGTCTGGCGGCAGCTC
>JAJXXG010001063.1 GCA_021781255.1 Acidobacteriota bacterium | reverse complement strand
GGCAATTTGCCTGGAGATCCACGGATTCGCCGGCGCTGCGCGCCCAATCATCACCGCGTGGCAACCTGTCTCGGCCACCATTGCCGCCGCGTCCTCCGGCGTGCGAATATCCCCGTTCCCGATCACTGGAATCCCCACGGCCTGCTTCACCGCGCCAATCCAACCCCACTGCGCCTGCCCGCTGTAGCCCTGCTCGCGCGTGCGCGCATGCAGCGCCACGCCGTCGAGCCCCTCAGCTTCGGCCATCCGCGCCAGCTCCACGCACACAATCTCGGTTTCGTTCCAGCCCATGCGGAACTTAACGGTGAAGGGAATCGTCACCGCCTTGCGAATGGCGCGAAAAATCTCTCCGATCCGTGGCAGATCGCGCAGCAGGCCCGACCCCCCGTTCGATCCCACCACACGCTTTGCAGGGCAGCCCAGGTTCAGGTCAACCAAATCGAAGCCCGTCTCCTCTACGATGCGTGCCGCTTCGGCCAGCGTTACGGGATTCGATCCGAACAGTTGCGCCCCGATGGGATGCTCATCGTCGTAAAACGTCAGATAGCGGCGCCGCTTCGCCTCGCGCATGCGCGCCAGCCCATCGGCCGACGTGAACTCCGTCATTAACAGCCCGCAGCCCGACTGCGCATTCGTTACCGCTGCCTCAATCTGCGCGATTTCTGTTTCCTGACCCCCGACACCTGAAACCTGATCACTCGTAAACACACTCGCGTGCCGAATGAACCGCCGGAAGACCGTATCCGTGACTCCTGCCATGGGCGCCAGCACCGTCGCCGGCCGCACCACCGCCGCGCCCAGGCGCACCTGGGCCGGAACCCGCCCCTCCGCAGGCATCTGGTGCTCCACCGGATTGTCCCAGTTCTTCTTCACGGTGAAACCGCGTCCTGCCATCGCACGTGCCCCGGACAAACGTAAGCCTCCGCCGCGGCGGAGGCCCACTCGTGAAACCCGTCGCAGCCGGTTACTTGGCCGCCGCGGCTGCTATCGCCTTGTCGCTCTTGGCATACTTCCGCCGGAACCGCTCCACGCGTCCTGCCGTATCCACCAGCCTCTGCTTCCCGGTAAAGAACGGATGGCAGACCGAGCAGATTTCCACGTGAATGTCGCCCTTGTGCGTCGACCGCGTTTCAAAATTGTTTCCGCAGGCGCACATCACACGCACCGCGGCGTAATTGGGATGAATCTTTTCCTTCGGCATCTAAAGACAGACCTTTCCTGCAATTCTTCTCTTTCAATATTGTAGGGGGATTCGCCGGGTTGTGCAATTGCAAGGCAGCTTCCAGCTCTTAGCCATTAGCCATTAGCTCTTTGTGTGTGCCTGGACTGCTCTGGGTAAATGAGGGATCTCACTTGGCACGGACGAGCTGAGAGCTAAGAGCTGATAGCTAAAAGCTTCATTTCTTTCCCAGTAGCTCCGCCCTCGCGGCGAGGCCAATCGCCATGGCCATCACCCGGTCGTCGTGCGTCCCTGCTCGTGCGCCCGAGTTCCCGTTCGCCAGCCGCACAAAGCTCCGGCACTCGCCCAGCAGCCGCCGGCTCTGGAACCGCTCTGGCTCCTCCACCAGAGCCGCGTCCAGCCGACCGAGCATCGCCGGCCGGCTGACGCTCGTTGTCAGCCAGCCCGCCTGTCCACTCTGCCGGTAAATTCTTCCGTACTTGCAGGCTGTCTCTGCCAGCGCCAGCACGCCGCTGCCGTGGTTGTTCCGCTCCACCACCAGCCACGCCCCGTTGTACTCCGTCGCCAGTTCCGTCACTTGCCGCGCCAGTTCCAGCCCTCCCACGTGGCCTGCGAACTCCGCGCATTGCAGCCCAGTAAAGAGCTCCAGCACCTGCGCAGCAGAGTAGTCGCCGTCACTTCCGCCGCCTGCCGGATCCACGGCCACCAAATACTCTTTGCCCTTCACCGGCGGCAGCCAAATCTCGAGCTCGCCATTCTTTCGCCGCTCGACCGGCTCCGGCGTGGTCTGCAGGCGTGCCTCCACCGCCGCCAGTTCAAACACGCTTTCCCCGCTGGCTAAAAAGCAGCTCTCTTCGTTTTCGGCATACTCCTGCGCGGTCAATCCGCGAAAATCCGCTCTGATCTGCCGCCGGTAGCCAATCTGCTCCGGCTTCAGCCCATGCTTCTCCATTAGGCCGTGCTCTTCCCGTGTCAGGCTCGCTGCGTCCACCGCTTCCGACCGGTATCGCCGCTCCATCCACCACGGGAAAAAATGCCGCACCGTTCCCGTCTCACCAGCCTTCACCCACTCCTCGTGGAAGCACCCGCCCACCCCCTGCGGCGTCGACTCCAGAATCAGCTCGGCTCCCGGCGCCATCGCCGCGCGCAATCCCGCCAGCGTCTCACTCGCGTCCCCCGGCCAGCGAGCCAGCTCTGAGCAATGCAGATTTTGCACCGTCAATCCACGTCCTGCGTTCCGGTCTGCCGCGCTCACTACGCGGTACTGCGCATCAATCTTGGGAAACACGATCTGCCGCACATTGGCTCGCGACGTCCTCAGCGGCCCATTCCGCAGACTGTCAGGCAGCCAGTCAACAAAGCGGTGCACCATCCTGAATATCTCCTCCGCCGCCTCCTGCGTATGTGCCACCTCCAGCGTCAGCGTCCCCGGCCGCGTAATGGTCTTCAAAAAAAACGCGCCGCCACCCACGTCGTTAGCCCCATCTGCCGCGCTTTCAGCACAATATTTCTCGCACCCCGCCGCTGCTCAAAGGCCTTCTGCACCTCGTTCGCCTTGAGCTTTTTCGGCTGACCCTCGCGCGTCCTCACCACCAACAGCTTTTCCGCCAGCGCTATCCCCGGCGTGCGCCCGCGCAGCATCGCAGGATGCTGGTCCAGGATCCTCCCCCAACGTTCCAGCTCCTCCCGGTCCATCTCTTCCGGGTCCAGATCCAGGCGCACCTTCAAGTCCCGCGCCTGCAGGGCGCTTTCTTCTCTCGTTTTCATGTGCCCCCGGGCCGAACGCACTCTCACTCCGCCCCTGCGCGAGGCCGGACCACAGCCTCTGCGGTATTTCTCCTTCAGATATAGCCCTTACGACATCGCGCCAGATTGCGATTTCTTGAGAGAATCGCAACTTGAGCGCACCGGCTCTCAAGATGCAGTAGATGGAGAAATGCATTAGTTCCCGCCGCACCAGTACTTCACGGTGTAGGCTGTTGAGGCCGTCAGCCCCGCGTTTGCTTTGATCGTGATTGCCGTCGCGCTCTCGGTCCAAGTGTTGCTTGTGAGCACTGCGCTTGCGCTCAGCGTGCTCACCAGGCAATTGGCGTAGTTCGTGTGCGCGCTGGGAAAAGTCAGCGTCGCCAAGGTTCCCGTCGTGGGGCTCGTCCCTGTCGTCAGCGTCACTGTTCCGCTCACGCTATCGCACACGTGGCTGGTAGCACACGCAATCGATGGGCTGGTTCCAGCGGCCGCTCCTGTCGCCAGCGTCATTGTGCCGCTTCCTGTGAAGAACGTTCCCGAGACGACGCCAGATGCAGTCACGCTGGTCGCGCTGGCCACCCCCAACACCGGCGTGGTCAAGGTCGGGCTTATTGCATTAACAGGAGCACCGGAGCCTGTTGGTGCCACATACTGAAGCAACTCAGGAGTGGTCGTGGATTCTGCTATCAGTCCAGAAGTGCTGGTTCCTGTGCCATCTGTTACTGCTGGACCATGTACGGTAAAAGTGTCAAGAGTGGTAATTCCTGTCTCACTGGTAATGTAGGATGAACTCCAACCGGTGTTCCAACCAGGGGCCAGATTGTCACCTGTGAGCACATCTATTGAAAATTGTATTGCGCCGCCTGTTCCCCAATTGGTCGCCGTTGTACCAAGCAAAATGCAGTTGTACGTCCCGTCGTCGGCTAGGCGTACAGAGGAAAATGGAAAGGCGCCATAGGAAGAAAGTGTAGGAAAAGCATACGTATCTCCACTAAAATTGTAAAAGCTGACTAAAAGCTCGCCAACAGTTCCTTGGTTTGCTCCCAGGGGGTCTCCGTTATAAATGGTGATCCGCAGAGTCGCAAATGTAGAATTGAAGCGCACAGACGATGGAAGGTTGATTTTCAACGTAGCCGCAGTTGCGGGGGGTACACTAAACCCGCTATAAACGTGCTTCCAGTCATTCGTCACAGAGTCCTTGAAGACTCCTGCCGGCGCTGAAACCAGGCCGGTAAACGCTGCTCCAGACAGAGGGGCAGCGCCAAGGTTCGTCAGCGCCCCCGCTGCCGAGGTTGCTCCCGTGCCGCCTTGTGCTATAGATGCCGTTCCACTAAGGTTACCGAATCCCAGGGGTGTCACCGCCCCGGTAGCCGTGTTGAGAATATTAAATCCCGCCGCATCGATCTGCTGAGTCGTCACTGCGTGGCCTGTCCCGCCCGTGTAGTTCGATGGGCAGGTTCCGTGCAACAGGTCTTGCCGCCAGCGCTCAATCTCGTCGTTCGATATATTGGCCGATGCCGGAATATAGATCATACAAGGGTTCCAGAATTGGTTGCCTTGGCCTGAACCTCCACCATAAAGATCAAGCTGCACACCACCGACGCCTCCGGTCGTAACCGTAGCCAGAGCAACCTGTGGATGCCACTTGTCGTTGCCTAGCCACATCCCGTAGGCTCCGGCGTCATTCCTGTTAAGCGATATTGCTCCAGATGTTCTTAGGTAAAGCGCAGCGTTTGCTCCGGGGGCTGCTTGTAGCCGTTTCTCTCCGGTCCCTGGTCGGACCCATGCACCATATAAGATTCTGTCTCCTATCGCCGCCGTAACGTTGTACCATTCCACCGAGGCGTACCCGGTGCCCTGAATCTCCCCGGCGTTCGTCGTCCCGTCGGGCGCACGCACCGCAGTCACCGTACAACTAGCCCTACAATCTGTTGTCCACGCGGCCACTGTCTGATCGACCGGCAGTGTCGTGTAGGGAATCACGCTCGGTCCAAGGCTTGCGCCTTCGTTGCGAATCTCCGCGTCAATTGCCGTGCCATCCGTAGTAGCTCCCTGCGGAGCATTGCGTCCCCATGTCATTGTTGATTCATCCGCGTTATCCGTCTCATAGGGAATTTGCCAGTATTTGTTGACCGCCGCTAGGTTGTAGGTGTCGAAAGAGTACGGAGAGCGCAGGTGAATTTCCTCCGCAAAAGAAGCCGGGTCAGTCGAACAGAGATAAGCAGTCCCCCCTCCAAAAACTCCGCTGCCACTGTCAGCCGGATCGGAGACTCCGCTGTTGTCGATATACGCAGGGGCTTCTAGTAATCCATACCGAGGATCGACGGTGAGGAAGCATCCATTGCTGCGCTCTACAACCACGTTGGTCATGCTTGGTATCGCAATCGACTGCGGGCTGTCCGGGTTCCCGCGCGTGAAAATGCCGCCATAGAGCGTCGAGTTCACAATCAGTTGCGGACATCCGCCCGAAGTAGCGCCGCTTGGGGAGTTTGAAGGCAGTGAGTCGCAAAAGAGCGAAGGTGGAAAGCTGATCTGAGAGCAGTTGTTCGTTCCGGTTTCGCCACAGCCCGAACCCCAGTTCGGGGTGGAAGCTGAGACTACGTTCTTCATGTACGAACCCTGATATTGAGCCGATGAAAACTCCATAGCAACGGAGCCAAACCCGTCGAACGCATCGCCCTCAAAGTCCATACCCGTCGAGCCTTCACCCCAAAAGGCCGCGCCGTTCCAGCTTTCTACATGAACTCCCTTCAGTTCTGTGTGCCCATATTCATTCCACGGCTGGCGGATTGCGACCTCGCCCCACTGTGCTCCTGCCGGGTGCGCATAGGTATTGACGAAACAAAGCTGGCCGGCTGCGCAGCTTGTCCCATTCGATCCCGTGATTTCTACAGATTCAATCGTGTCCCAGTTGCGTCCCGTGATGGTGCAGCCTGTAGTTGATCCAGCGGTTCCGGTAGGCCCGTACCAGCTTAGTTGAAACAGTGGCCAGTCAACTCCATCGATCGCCGCGCCGTTCGAGAGCGTGTCGTAAGTTGCATCGGTGCATCCGGTAACAGTAACGTACTCCTGCGGCCCGATGTCTGTTCTCGCAGGGCATTGAATGGTGTAGAAATTCGCATTTCCGTTGGATTGAGGGCCGATTGCTCTAGTTACCGATCCAGTACAGGAAGTGTTATCCCAAATCGTAATAGCAGAGCCAACAGGTAAATTAGCCAGCGCCCCGCTCGTAAAAGTAGGCGTCACGCTCTGCGCTGCATTGGTGGTTGTGATAGCTGTACCGAAAGTGCCTCCGACCTGCGGCCCTCGAATCAGAGCCGTGCACCCTTCATACTCGAAAGAGTCATCAGTGCCTCCGCAGTCGCCTTCAATCACTCCCCCACCTAAAACCAGCGTAGAGCTTAGTTGCAGCGTGCCCTGCAATTTGACGCCGGTAACCCCGCCGCTCGATTGCGTCAGCGGTGTTGATGTCGGTCCAAGGAGCGCACCCGGACCGCCGCCGGGGATCAGGATCTTGCAGGCAACGCCCGCGCCGGATGAGGACGGAAACGCCGTGCAGTTGTTTTGAGCAGCCGTCACCGCGGTGTTGATCGGCGTAGCGCGGTCAATCACCGCGCCATACGCGCGAATATCCGCGTAAGGCGAGGTCAGCGGCAACGAGTTGCCCGTCACCGGCCCATTGAACGCCGGAGCTGTCAATGCTCCCGTCAGCGTGCCGCCCGCGAGAGGCAGGCCGCCCAGATTCGTCAGCGCCGCAGCCGCAGTGGTCGCGCCTGTTCCGCCGTCCGTCAGCGGAACCGTGCTTATACCCCCGATCGTTGTGCCGCTCGCGGTGTAATACGCAATCTGGCCGCTGTTGCCGGAGCTGATTGTGCCGCTCGCCCCCCCTGATCCCGATCCGCATGCCGCGCCCGTATTGGTCAGATAGCCAGAAGTATCCACCTGCAGACAAAAGTGTCCTGACGAAGCCGCGAGTCCCGGAAACTGGATGCTCGCCGGTCCCTGAAAGGCGGCGTCCAGGCTTGCGCTCGGTCCTGAATAGATATCCGTCTCTGTACCCGATCCGTTCTCGTAATTCAGCCGGATATGTCCGGTCGAATTACTGATATCGATGTAAGTGTCTCCGCCATTCGTGCTCTGGTAAGCCTTAAAGCTATCCAGCCCACCTGTCGCGGAGTTGAGAGCCCAGTTATTGCTCGCATCCTTCACCATGTACCACTGACTGTTTCCGTTCCAATCCTTGTAGGTGTAACTCCCTTTTTGGCTGGTTGTAAGTCCCGGCCAAAGATTGTAGTCCACTTCCGCGTCCGTGTTATTGCGCACCGTCATCGTGCCTGTCGATTGCGATGTCCCGCCGACCTGCAAAGTCCCGGTGAACTGCGCATTTCCCGCGTTGCTGATCGTCGCTACGGTTGTCGCGCTGGTTCCGCCCGAGCCGAAGATAACCCCTCCGGTGCCGGAATTATTTGACCCATTCAGCACCACGGCTCCTGTTCCAGCCGAATTGAGCACTGTCTGGTCATTTGTGCTCGACTGCCCGTTGTTATACTGACCGATCGACAAGCGGTAGACGTTATTTAGTTGATCCAATATCTGGTAGAACTGCTCGCCCGCCGTGGCGTCGCTCAACCCTGTCGTCCACCGGTTACCATAGTCCGTCTGATACTCGTTCTCGATGCCGCGCTCATTGCCTGTACCAATCCCCAGCCGGTAGTGATTGGTCACCGTAGCGTCCTGCTGGCTCGCGTACCAGTCCCCATTCAAGCCGTTGAAACTTCGGTGAAAGGTATCGAGGAAGCTGTTGCGCGTTCCGTTGTCGGTCAACTGGCCGGTAAACATTGTTCCGCCCGTCATCCAGTTGTTGTAAGCGCTGCCCGCGTCCGCAACCACCTGGCTCGTCGAGTTTTCGTTGCGCAACCCCACGATGGTGTTGTTCTGCGCATTGGGCCCCAGATGTAACGCCGTCGCGCATCCCTCGACATCTCCTCCCGTGAACGTGTTTCCGTCGCCTTGCTGCAAGTTGATTCCATAAGTCCCGCTGATGGGGCTTCCACCACTCGTCGGGCAATCAATATGCAGCCGCACAAAGGTGCTTGCGTTCATCCAATCGGTCGTCGCGGAATTTGCAATCTGGTGACCAATTGCGTTTACCGCCGTTCCGAATCCCGTGAGCTGGTTATCCAGGAACGTTCCGCCTGTGTAATTCCCCGTTCCATCCAACGTCATGCCCGTCTGGTTTTGGTTACCCAGGAAGTACAAGCTCCCTAAGTCCAGCTCCTGCGTCCGGTATGCAATTAATCCCTGCGCGCCGCTCGCTGCTCCTGTCGTATTGATCGCTACATTATCCATGTGGAACCCAGGCGTATCCGTCGCATACGTTGGATCGCCAACGTGCACCATCGCGCCAGCGCCCGTATACGCAAACACCGTTCCGCCCTGGCTTCCGCTCGCTTGCGTGCCGCCGCGCAGCGCGCATCCGCGCAGGGATACGTTGCGCGTCCCTGCGGCCACCACAATCTGATTTGCAGTCGTAATCGTCGCGCAGGGCAGCAGCACCGCCGTGTTCCCGGTGGAGATTGTCAGATTCGACGCCATTGACAAACTTCCCGTAAAATTCCGCGCGTCACACGTGCCGCCGTAACTCGTATTCACCGCGTTCACGCACGCTTGGATCTTTGCCCCGATATCCGCGCCCGGAAACTGATCCACCTGGTACGCACCGCCCAGTTTGTTGTTTGCCACCAGCGCTGCGTAAGTGCCGCCACCCGGCAGCGTCCCGCCGCCGCCATCTAATTGCGTCCCATAACTCGCGGAACTTGCCGCGTTCCACACTGTGTATCCGCCATTGCCCTTCAGCAGATTGCCGGCGAAGAACGTCATATCCTGCCCACCGATCAAATTCACCGGCGCTGCTGTATCCCATGTCCCCGGCGCATTCACGCTCGCCGTCGTCGTCGACGAGCAGCCCACTCCGCCCTGCGTTACCGTCACGCTTGCAATCGATCCGCTCACATTCACCGTCGCCGTTGCCTGCGCTGTGCAACTTCCGCTGAACGCTACCGGCACGCTTGCCCCATACGCGTCCCAGCCAAGCCCCTGCTCAGTTCCCAGCGTCACCGCCGTCACTGCGCCGCCCGCAGCCGTCACTGTCAGTGCCGGCTGCACCGCAATCCACGCCGGCATTACCACCGCATTCCGCACCGTCCAGCCCTGGGCGGTTCCGTTCAGGTCCATCACCAGTCCCGTCGGTGGCTCGCCCGTCGCCGAAGAATTCCCCGCCATTGCCACTACGTTATCCAGCACGTTGTTCGATCCCGCTGCAGCCGTAAAGGCATGCGTCGCCTGAATCGTCACGTTCTGCCACCGGTTCGAATCCGCAGTCAATCCCGCCGGCGCCGTCACCGGCAGCGCCGGAATCGCCACGCCCGTATTCAGTCCGCGCACATCGATATTCTGGAACTCACTCCACTGCGGCCACTGCGCCAGATACATGCCGCACGTATGCGTCGAGTGCGCGCCCGGATACTGCGCCGCCATCGGGTCTACGCCCGTCGGCGCAATCTCCACATTTTCGATCTCCGCAACCTTCAGCCCGTTGCCGCCCGCGCCCGTCGCTGCCTGCATTGCAATCGCGCAATTGCCCACCCACCAGCCCGCGCCGGTTCCTGCCGTACCGGTCAGTCCATTGCCTCCAGGCGAGAAAATCGAATTCCCCTCCATCGCCCGGCTCATCTGGCAGCTTCCCGCCGCCGCGCGCCCCTCCGCCGGAGCGCACGACGCGTCCACGCTCTGGTCCACATAAATCGTCAAATCGTGCAGCCGCGTGTAGCTCAGCATGTTCGTCGCGTCCGGCCCGCTCGCGAGCACGTCCTCGCCCGGAAATCCCATCAGCGCCGAAACCTGTTTCCCCAACCCGCCAATCGACTCTCCGTGCCAGCTCAGCGTCCGCGTCTTGCACGTCCCCTCGGGAATCGTCAGCGCCACGCCGTGCGCGTTGGCATAGTTGATTGCCGCCTGCAGCGCGTTGGTGTCGTCGGTCACCCCGTCGCACACCGCGCCGAACTCCTTCACGCTGCGCGCCGTCTGCTGCGCCACGCCCGTCCGCAAGTCCGTCACCCGCACTCCATTCGGATTCGTAAACGTGTCAGTCCCCGCATATGTTGGCGGAATCTCCATCGCTCCATTCGTTCCTGCCGCTATCATTGCCGACTGCAGCGACGTCTGCCCGCTCACCTCGCTCGGCGCCTCGACGCCGTTCACCGCCGGCGTCGACAGCGCGCCCGTCATGTTCCCGCCCGCAATGGGAACCGCCGTAGCCACCTGCACATCCACATAATGTTTGTCTGCAGCCTGCAACGGCTGTGTCGGATCGGCATTCAAATACAGTGGTCCGCTCAGCGTCCCGCCGCTCGCTGTCAGCAAGCTCTGAGTGAGTTCCGTAATTGCCTGGTCCACATATGCCTTGCTCACTGTCTGCACCGCCTGCGCTGCTGGCATCACCTGCGCCTGCACCTGCGCAAGGCTGGCCGACGCCGCCGCCGGCACCACCCAGTACTGCGTACTCGTTGACCCATCGCTCATGTAGTACACGGCCGTGTAGTACTCTCCCGCGGGCGTCGCGCCCACATTCGGCGCGAGGTTCACGCTCACAAACCCGTCCGGCGCAATCGTCACCGTCGTCGAGTCCGCCGCAACCGCCTGTCCTGCCGCGGTCGTAAACGCGGGCCAACTGATCGCCAGCGTTCCCGCTCCCGGCTGCCCGTTCGCCAGGTACACCGTCCCCTGCACCGTCGTCGTATTCACGGACTGTGCGCCGGTTAGTGCCGCGCCTGCCAGCCCCATCGCCAGCAGTCCTGCTGCCAGCGAACGCACAACAGTCGGGTGTCCCACGCTTTTCGCGCTTTTTGCGAAAAGGATGGGAAACCAGGAACCCCAGCGCCGCATCCGCAACCATACGTACTTCATGACCGTCATTCCCATCGCATCCTTCTTCTTCACGCCGTGTTTCAATAACTCGTCCGCCGCGCAAGTGCCCGCGCAATGCCTCTCAACCATGCCGAAAGCGCCTACTAAAACAGAGGGCTTCGCTGCCGAGCGAAGCTCCCTTCCAACCAAACGCCACTTCTTCAATTCGCGCTACTGCTCTTCTTCTGGCACGCTAACCCGCTAACTTGCTGCCTTGCTGATTTGCCGCCTCACTAACCTTTGCTCCCATGCCAGCCGCCGCCGCTTCCGCCTCTTCGCCCTCCCACTCCGGCTCCGACTCCAGCAGGTCGATCAGCTTCAGTCCGTCGTGCCTCTTCTTCCCGTCTTTGCCTTCCTTGTTGCCGTGCTCCATGAGCGACAGCACCATCACCGCACCGCGCATGTCCCCGCTCTTGACTTTGTTCACCAGCACTTCGGCAATCTTCTCTTTTTCTTTCTTCACTTTTGCTTTCACGGCCTGCCGCAGCGCCTTCTTCGCGCCCTTGTGCAGCGCCTCCTGCGTCTCGCTGTCCAGTGTCTTCTTCTTCCCGCCCTTGCGCGGCGACCTCTTTCCGCCGCCCTCGCCGACCCCACTGGCCTTCTGGCTTTTTGCTCCGCCGGCCTTGTCCGGAATATTCACCACCTTGCCGCACTTCTTCTTCTGCTCATCCTTGTCCAGGATGCTCTTCTTCATTTGTCCGCCATTCCGGCCACTCGTCCACGGTCCTTTCCTTGCGCCGAGACCACGTGATCCAGTGCCTGCGAAGAATCGAATTTGCCTTGCATTCCGCCACGTCGTGCGGGTCGCCGATTGCCGATTCGCGCGGTCTCACTGCTTGCCGCGGGAAGGCAAAGGGGGGCAACTCTCAACGAGTTATCCCCTCGAGCTGCCCACTTAGAGTTGCCCTTTTTGCTCCCTTCTTTCTGTTTGTTATGCCCGCTCGCCCGTGGGTTTGGCCCAAAAAAAGATCGGAAAAGTCTACTCGACCTTTCCGATTGTCAGTTCCATATCTGTACGGATGCTCTTAGCGTACCCAATCCGCCACAAATTTCCTGCAAACTTTTCCCGCCCCGGACAGATTTATTTCTTTCATCTCATCTCTCGCTTATTTCTTGCGCTCTAAGCTCCTGGAACGGGTTGCAA
>JAJXXG010001076.1 GCA_021781255.1 Acidobacteriota bacterium | reverse complement strand
GGAACGCGTGATTGGCGCCGCGCGTGGAGCCAGGAGCGCCTCGGAAGCAATGCGGTTGACGCTTCGGGCGCTCTTCGACGCATGCCTCGAGGACGACATTCGTTCAATCGTCTTTGAGCAGGCGCCGCGCGTTCTGGGCTGGGAAGAATGGAGGAAAATCGACGCTGAGTACGCGATTGGATTGATGCTCGACCTGCTGTCCCGGTTGCGCAAGGAGCGCAAGATTGGGGCGTATGACGATAACGTGGCGGCGTTCCTGTTCCTCGCGGCGCTAACCGAGGCCGGCCTGCAGATCGCCATGAACCGCAATGACGCGCATTTGCGGCGACAGTGCGAAAAGACCCTTGAGGCGTTCCTGCGCGGACTCGAAGACCGATGATGTTGCTGGCTCGAAAGGAATGCTCATTTCAAACCGCGAACCGGCCATCTGATTCGAACCGACAACCTGCTGATTACGCCAAGCTTGCGAGCCCGAACACCCCGCAACAACCCTCATCAAACTCAAACAAAATCAACGAAAAGCGGGGCCTGGTTCTCCCCGGTAGTTCGGACTTCTTCATCGGATTATGGCACCATTTATTATAGGCGCCACCGCAGCGACCCTCGCGACCCCTGCATCGAAGTCTCGTTGCCTGACGGCATTTCCGGAAGCAGGACGCGCAGTCCATCTGAAGAGGGCGCGAATGCTAGTGCTCCAATATTGCTGGAATTGCTCGGACATAGGGTGAATAGCAGGAAGTGGGTCGTCGCGCAGAGCATCAAAGAAAACACCCCAGACACTTGACAATCGCCGGCCTCATTCGTAGCGTCATGTTGGAATTTCATAATCATACATTCACGCCGAGTATTTAGCGGGAGTTGCCATGGAGGTCGAGGGAATTGAACCGCCCACGGGACTCGCAGCCTGCTACCGAGAAAGCGCGTGATTCTCCTGCAAAATCACGGAGTTCTAGCGATTTTTCCGAAGACGAAGGCGGTCCCAAAACGGCCGCAAAAGACCCCAATAATCCCGAAAAACCGGACCGGGTCCGGTCGCCCAGAAGAAGGCCGCGAAGCAGGTAAATTCGAGATCGAGCGTTCCAATACTTCTGCGGCAAGCAGAGTGGAAAGGACAGGACAAGATGAAGACGTTCAAACAAGTGACTGTAGAGGCGCGCAAAGCGGCGGGTTTGACCCAGAAAGCGGTAGCCGAACGCCTCCGCCGTGGGGACGGTCGGAAAGTTCTGCCGCCATTTCTCAACGATTTGGAACATGATCGACGCTATCCGCCTGAAACGCGGTGATTGAGCAGTTCGGCAAGGTTTTGAACATTTCCGCAGATGTCCTGTACTTATACGCGAAGCGTGTGCCCAGCGACCTGATATGCGATTTCGACAACAGCCGCATTGAGGCAGCGTATCGCGCATTTCGAACCGTGCTGAATAAACCTGCCAGAGCGGCCTACATGAGAATGTCTCTTATCCTGGGAAGTTGCACGGAGGGCGGGAAGGACCGAAACGGTCCTCCTCGAGATTAGGCACTGTGGTCTGCGCCCCGAAAATGCCCGCGTTTTGAGGTAGAGTCCGTCACGCGAAGGAGACGGACAGATGCGGCGGAGCAGGTTCAGCGAGGAACAGATCATCGGGGTCTTGCGCGAGCACGAAGCGGGAGTAGCAACACCTGAGTTGTGCCGGCGCCACGGGGTCTCGGACGCGACCTTTTACAAGTGGAAAGCCAAGTACGGCGGCATGGAGGTGTCGGATGCAAAGCGGCTCAAGGGGCTGGAGGATGAAAACCGCCGGCTCAAGAAGCTGCTCGCCGAAGCCATGCTCGACAACGCGGCGCTGAAGGACCTGCTCGGAAAAAACGGCTGAAGCCTGCGGCACGGCGGACGGCGGCGGCCCGGCTGATCGAGCGGCACGGGCTGAGCCAACGGCGCGCGTGCAGGCTGGTGGGGATTGACCATTCGACTCTGCGCTATCGGTCCAAGCGTCCAGACGATGCGGGCCTTCGCAGGCGGCTGCGCGAGCTGGCCCAGGAGCGGCGGCGCTTCGGCTATCGCAGATTGGGCTGGTTGTTGGCGCGCGAGGGGCATTCGATGAATCACAAAAAGCTATACCGGCTTTATCGCGACGAGAGATTGATGGTGCGCCGGCGCGGCGGGCGTAAGCGCGCATTGGGAACCCGCGCACCCATGGAACTGCCCCAGGGCATCAATCAACGCTGGAGCCTCGACTTCGTATCCGACACGCTGGCCGACGGCCGCCGCTTCCGCATCCTGTGCATCGTCGACGACTTCAGCCGCGAGTGCCTGGCCATGGCAGTGGACACCTCATTGAGCGGAGTGCGCGTGGTGCGCGAGTTGGAACGGCTCTCGCTCGAGCGCGCCACGCCCAGGGTGATCGTCAGCGATAATGGAACCGAACTGACCAGTGTTGCAGTGCTCAGGTGGGCGGCCGATCGGGTCGGGTGGCACTATATCCAGCCGGGCAAGCCGGTGCAGAACGCGTTCATCGAGAGCTTCAACAGCAGGTTGCGCGACGAGTGCCTCAACGAGCACGTGTTCACCAGCCTGGCGGAGGCGCGCGAGATCATCGAGACGTGGCGATACGACTACAACTGGTACCGCCCGCATTCCAGTCTCGGAGCGCGAACGCCGAGAGAGTTTGCAGACCAGCAAGGGGACGGTCCGCTTGAGCAAGTTTGGGGCTCCGCGGCCCGTCCCCTTGCTCCACCGCCCCACCTGGGGCAAAACATCAACCGACTCTACTTATGAATGCGGGTAAGTTGGGGTGCAGGCCATAACCTAAGTAGATGTTCTGCTTCGGGATTCTCATGAATCGCAAGCAAAAGCCCAAATCTACTATTGGGCATCGGAAGTGGTCTTCCGCTTCTGGCGAACGGAATAGCTAAGCAACTCGATACGCGCTATTTCAGACCTTCGGTAGCCGTCCATGAAAACTCTGGTCCTTACAAGACCGACATG
>JAJXXG010000373.1 GCA_021781255.1 Acidobacteriota bacterium | reverse complement strand
CGTTCTCGGCCGCAGCCATGGCGGCTTTACCACCTGCCTGATTCTGCACGCCAACCCCGACGGCACATGCACCGCCGCCAACGCCGGCCACATCCCTCCCTATCTCAACGGAGAAGAACTGGCCTGCGAGAATAATCTGCCGCTCGGTCTGGTTGCAGAGACTTCCTACTGCGAATTCACATTTCGGACAAGCGACAGTGACCGGCTCACTCTTTTCACAGACGGAGTCGTCGAGGCCGCCAACGGCAGGCGCGAACTCTTCGGCTTTGAGCGCGCCAGCCAGATCAGCACGCAACCCGCCCCTGCCATCGCCGACGCCGCCCAGCGCTGGGGCCAGGAAGATGACATCACCGTGCTGACCGTGACGCAGGCAGAAGCATGTGCCGGGGCTACCGTATGAAAAGGCCTCTACCTCTCATCGTCTTTCTGGCCACGGCCGTTTGCGCCAGCCTCACGGCGACTGCGCACGCTTCCAATCCGCGCAATGTGGACGCGAGCAGCTTTGGCCAGCGCATCTCGCTTGGTCCCGACTGGCTCTTCTCGCCCGGCGACAACCTCGCCTGGGCCTCGCCCACCTTCGACGACAGCCATTGGCAGATTGTTTCCTCCAACAAGCGGCTTTCCTACTACGGCATCCATGACATTGCCTACGCCTGGTACCGCATCCATATCCACCTGCGCCCCGGCGTGAACGGCCTGATGGTTGGAACGCAGCGTGTCTTCGGCAGCTACGAGATCTACGCCAACGGCGTCCGCATCGGAAGCGCCGGCCGCATTTCTGGCATACCTGTCTACGCCCAGCGCAATCTGGTCGTAATTCCTGTTCCTGCGCATCTGGTTACGCCGCAGGGTGAGCTGGTCCTGGCCCTGCGCTTCGCATTGGAAGCAACCGGCCCGAACGGACGTGGTACTGACACGCCGATCGGGCCAGGCGGCGATGGTTCCGGCATTTATCTCCTGAGCGTCGAGTCTGCCAACCGCGAAATGAGCTACGTGGATGCTCACAATACAGCGGATCTGTGGGCACTTGCCTGCCTCAGTCTGCTCATCGGCTTTGTGGCCCTCGCCTTGTACAGCACCTTGCGCAGTCAGGGAGAATATCTTGCATGTGCAGTCTTCCTCTTCGCCGAAAGCGGATATCTGTTTACCAACATCTGGCAGCTTCTGCTCGCACATCTACAAACTTCCACAGGGGTGCTCTTCGGCTTTCTCGGAATCGTCAATGTTGCCGTTATTGAATTCATCCGTCTTGTTCTTCGCATACCGCGCTCGCGATGGCTCCTGGGCCTGGAAATCGCTTCCTTTGTTGCGACATTTGCAGGCGTCAACCTCGACATCGGCCTGATCCCTGAGTCCTACGGCATTATCGTCCTGTATCTTCCCGACCTGATCGTCCTCATCCTGCTGCCCGTTCTGCTGGTGCGGGCATGCCTGCGCGGCAATCGCGAAGCCTGGGTTCTGCTGCCGGCCGTGATGCTCCGCGGACTGGATCGCTATTGGAGCTTTTCCCTGATCATGGCACGACTGAGTGCCCCGACGAGCATTGGGGAATATCCCCCTGTGCTGCACATTGGCAGCTACACAACCAGTCTCCGCAGCTTTGACGGATTTGTCTTCTTCGTCACCATCCTCCTCTTCCTCGTGGTTCGGACCGTTGGCATCGCCCGCGAGCGCGCCCGCGCCGCCGATGAACTGGAAGCCGCGCGCAGCGTGCAGCAGGTCCTCATTCCCGAGGAAATTCCCAACGTACCCGGCTTCACCATCCAAAGCGTGTACAAGCCTGCGGGCCAGGTCGGCGGCGACTTCTTCCAGATTCTCCCGCTCGACCAGGGCGGCGTGCTTGTCGCCATCGGCGACGTCAGCGGGAAAGGCATGCCTGCCGCCATGATGGTCTCGCTGCTGGTGGGCAAACTTCAAGCTCTGGCGGAGTTCACATCCAGCCCCGCCGATCTCCTCAAGGGGCTCAACCGGCACCTGCAGGCTCGCAGCCGCGGAGGTTTCACCACCTGCCTCATCCTGCGCGCCGATCCCGACGGTACGCTCACCATCGCCAACGCCGGTCATATCGCGCCGTACCTTTCCGGCAACGAACTGCCCGTCGAAAATGGACTCCCGCTCGGCCTCTCCGCGGATTCAACCTATGTCGAAACAACCTTCCACTTGATGTCCGGCGAGAAAATCACCCTCGTCACCGATGGCGTGGTCGAAGCGCGCGACAAAACCGGCGCGCTCTTCGGCTTCGAGCGCACCCAGGCCATGAGCACGCAGCCCGCGCAAGCCATCGCGGAAGCCGCACAAAACTTCGGTCAGGACGACGACATCACCGTGCTCACCCTTGCGCCGGCAGCGGTATCTGGAAAGGTCACCGCATGAAGAGAACGGCGTTTCTCATCCTCTTTCTTTCGTTCTCTGCCGGTGGTGGCCTCGCGGCGCAAAGTTTCAGCCTTGTCACGGGCCGCGAGCCAGTCACTTCACTCGACGGCCTGTGGCGTTTTCACACCGGCGACAACCCCGCATGGGCCAGCCCGAACTTCGACGACTCGCAGTGGCCGCTGCTGCGCTCGGACGAAGACTGGGGCAAGCAGGGTTACCTGGGCCTGAAGGGATTGGCCTGGTATCGCTTCAAGGTGGTGATACCGGGAGATTCGGGCCCACTCTCCCTGCTGTTGCCGCCCATCCTGACGAATTATGAAGTTTACGCGGACGGCGTACTGGCCGGCGGATGCGGCGCCATGCCGCCGCATCCGGAGGGCCGCTTCTGTACTCCGGGAATCTATGCGCTTCCGGCGGAGACTTATAGCGGATCGCAGACGGTGACGATTGCGCTGCGGGTGTGGCAACAGACTTCCTGGTCGTCCTATGAAGGCGGAGGGCCCTACGGTACGAGCTACCTGGGATCTACGCCGCTTTTGCGCGCCAGGTTCGAATCCGGCTTCGACACCCATATCCTCTCCGCAATGCAGGACTAC
>JAJXXG010000141.1 GCA_021781255.1 Acidobacteriota bacterium | reverse complement strand
CATCTGGCTACTCGCAATCAACGCAAGAAGGAAAATGATTTGGAGAATCGAGACAGCTTGCTGAAGCTGTACAAGGTACCGCAGTTCCAGGGCTGTGCCGGCCAGGCCGGGCAAGGCAGTGAACGGCCAAACGGCCGCGCCGACGGCCAGAATGAGACCGCTCACTGGAAGCAGCGCAAGTCGTGAAAGAGAGGCCCGAAGCGGACGGAGAATGGACCACGCGAGTTCGACAAGAACCGCGAAGAGCAAAACTGAATCCAGGATGGTTTCGCCGAGATACCAGGTCATGTAGACCGAAGGATAACGATGGAGGACGAGAGCAGAGGCGAGGTCGCCGACGAATGACCGCACGATATACAAAAAGAAAAATGGAAAGGTGCGCCAGACACGGCGATAGAGAAGGATACCAATGACCGCTGCTTCCGCAGCGCTTGCGGTAAACCAGAGTGCGGTATCCAAGCTCACCGTCCCAGTTTACTCGAACTGCAAATCAAACAGTGGTAAAATTAGAGCGCGAGTACGCGAAGGGGTTACAAAATAACAAATCCCCCATTTGGGGGATTTGTTATCCAACTTTATAACCGCACCTCAGATCAACTGAGCGGGTTTGCCAAGAGCTCTGAACTTGCTCTAGCTTCAGAAGGAAGCAGGCGGGTTCGGGAACGGCGAGGACATATAACGGCTCGGCGGGTTCGGGAACGGCGAGGACATATAACGGCTCGGCGGATTCGGGAACGGTGAGGACATATACCGGCTCGGCGAGGAGGTATACGTGCCAGCGCTAGCTACACAAGCAGAAGCGGCAATCAGAGAGACCGCAGCAAATTTTGTAAAGATGGACATTACGGAACGCATTCAGAAACTCCTTTGGCCTATGCGGCGTACCCGCTACTTTGCAAAATCAGAGTAACCCAAAAGGGGTAGAGAATCTACCATGAAAGTTGTAAATTTCAAGATTTCCTACGAAAGTAACCAAAAAGTGCAAACTTTAGTAATTTAAAGACGGTGACTCGCCTCAATTCGCACTCTGTGAGGTAGTTAGGAACGGCTGCAACGGATATGCGCAGCGCGGATGTCGCCGGAATCGGCGTCAGGAGCGGGCGGCTGGGAGCGGAGATTCAATCTGAAGCGCCTGCCGCGGCGGGGCCGGTTGTGAGTCCAGGGTGTATCGACCGATAGAGATGGTCAGCTAGAGGGCAGGCAGGCGCCTGGCACTATTTTTTTCAGATCAAGAAGCAGGAAGCGCGAAGCGACGCAGACCGGGCGTCTGCGCGCGACGGGTGACGCGAAGATGAGGGGCAATGGCCCTGTCCCTTCGGGTTTCGGTAAAAATCGGGCCATAACTGTGTTGGCGGCCTCGACTCTGGAGCCACCGAAGCCTTGGGCCTCCGCCTTGTCTGCGCGGATTTTTTCGCGCGACGCTGCCATTTCTTTATGTTGCCGAGGGCAGGATGCGTGAGGATGGGACCGAGTTTCCTCAGCTGGGCAATCGCATGAATGTTGTGGCAGGTTCGCTGGGGAGTGGCTGATTCATCGGAAAGCGCATTTTTGCGGGCTTAATAGGGATTCAATATCGAAAAATGTTCGATCCAAATCAACTGACGTGCCAAATCCAAGATTAAGAAGTGACATTGCCCTCAAAAACCGGGCGGTGACTATACTCCGTCAATAACTGCCGAGGCGCAGATCGTTCATAAGATTGCCCTGGTTTCCACAGCCCGCCGGAGCAGCGGGAGATTGACAGTAATAAGATATTCGTAGCCAGACGACGCAGTGAATCTGTCGGATGGTGGCATCGGAAGTCGGTTACCAGCCCGGAAACTTTAGTGCCCTGTGACAAAGCGGTAAAAATCGCTACATTGTCATCGGGGCTTTTTACGGTGGGACGCGAGATATGACATTACACAAGGCTGATGTGCGGCTTCCTTTCGGCGCTCAGACGACTTCAAGCGGCAGGCAAGAGGTGCGGTGCGCGGTACGGTTTCCGCTGACGCTGCCGGTTGTAGT
Source organism: Acidobacteriota bacterium (assembly GCA_021781255.1). Next base: position 963 of record JAJXXG010000141.1, on the reverse strand, counting down.
ATCGACGGGGAGCGGGGATTTTACGGCACTCACGCGTAATATCTCGGCCAGCGGTGTGCTGTTCACACTGGATCATGCGATGACCGTGGGGCAGGATTTGCGCTTTTCGATGCGGATGCCTCATGCGATACTGGGAACGCCGCAGGACGTTCTGGTTCACTGCAAGGGGCGTGTGGTACGCTGCTCCTCAAGCCACAACGAGCATCTCGCCGCCGCCACAATCGATGAATATCGTTTTGCGGAGCAGTGAGAACCGATTGGAATGGCCGTGGCCGATCTATGGAAAATCTGGACGATCAAATTGAGGGCGAGAGCGTAGATACGCCTGTAAAACCCGGGACTATTCGTATCATCCTTGCGGACTCGCAGGCGATCTATCGAGTGGGAATACGCAAGGTCTTTGCCCTGGAAGACGATCTTCGCGTGGTGGCTCAGGCCGATTCACTCGAGAACCTGCGCGCGGCCATCGAGCGCTTCCCTACGGATATTGTTCTGCTGGAAGGCAGCATGCTGGCCGGCACGGCGAACGCGATTCCGGAGCTGCTGCGTCTGGCTCCGGACGTGAAGCTGATTGTGCAGGCGGCGGCCGCCGATGAGAACCACACGGTGGAGCTCTACCGGCGCGGGGTGCGCGGAATTGTGTCGCGCTCGATCTCGCCGGACCTGCTGGTGCGCTGCGTGCGCAGGATTGCGGCGGGCGAGACCTGGATCGACAATCAGTCAGTGAACTGGGTGATCGACGCCTACCGGGCGCAGGCGGCGGCTCTGGTGAGCCCGCGCAGCCAGCCGCGGCTTTCGCCGAAAGAGATGTCGATTATCAGCTGCATCACCCAGGGCAAACGCAACAAGGAGATTGCCTTCCAACTGGGGACGACGGAGCAGGTGATCAAGAACTATCTGCGCAAGATCTATGACAAGCTGGGCGTCTCGGACCGGCTGGAGCTGGCGCTTTATTGCCTGCAC
>JAJXXG010000677.1 GCA_021781255.1 Acidobacteriota bacterium | reverse complement strand
TAACTTCCCCCACTGTGCAGGCATGCGGACTTGGATGACCTTCGACCGTGACCCCCGGCATGGAGCACCTCGTCTGCTGCGCGGTGAGAGAGCGCGACAGAAGCAGCCTGCTTGAATCAGTTAATCTAAGGCGCACGTTTCTTTGAAGTGATACCGGTCACGTTAGGGCGGTGTGGTTCCGCATACCCCAGAGCTTCTGTGTGGACAATCTCTGCGTCGCTGGCTGGATGGTGCGGACCCCCAGAGTGCATGGTTTGCTGCCGGGGGGCTCGCCGTCAAGATGAACAGGAGAACCGACCGCTTTCCCCTGAGGGAGGCGTTGTGGCCTGTGGTGGGCGGAGACGATCCGAGGCTGAAAGGTTGCCGCTAGAGCACGATGCTGGTACGCGGGGCGCGAGTGCCGCTGCGGCTGAGGAAGAGACGCATGCGGAGCGCTTCAGCACGCTGCACGGCGACCAGGCGCATCTGGCGGCGAATGTGGTCAGGACTGAGGAGCTTTGCCACCATGGCTTCGTCGCTTTTGGCGTCGCGCTCGAGGCGCTGAATGCGATTGAGGATGCTCTGGCGAAATTGGGGGCTAATCTCGATGGGTTCGTGAGGGTCGCATTCGGGAAACATAAAAGCACCTTATAGTAACGAAGCGAGCGGAGCATTCTCAGGCGCCGCTTCAAGAATTCAAATATTGAGCCGATGATAGCGATTACGTCTTAATGCGGCCAGATTACGCAGATGCGAGAGGGTGATTACGCGCAGAAGGGATTTTGGTGACTAAGTGGCCAAATGTGAGACAGCATGAAGGGGAATCGGTTTGCGTGTGGGGAAATTGGTTTGAAAGGTCGATGCAGTGAAGGCCGGAAGTGTCCCATACTGGACAGTTTGCACTGAGGATGAAAAAGAGGATCAAGCCACGCGCAGACCAAAAGGCCACCGCTTCCGCAAGGAAACCTACAAGGCAGAAGTGATGGCCGTCTGGAAGAAGGGACTAACGCGTGGATGATGTGGCGACATTGAGAGCGATCTGTGTTCCAGACCCGAGGTGGATGTTGCGGCTGGATGCGGTGAGGATGCGAGACGATGTGCTGGGCTGTGCGGTCGCCTGAGTAGGCGCGGGGCCACGGTGGGCGAAAAACGGGATGCTGGAGAAGAAGACGGCAGCAATCGCGAGCACAAGAGCTGTTTTCATGAGAGCCCTCCGAAAAGATGTTGGTGCGTGGGCGGCGGCGGTACAAGACTTCGGAGCCGGATCGCGCTCTGCCCGTTGTACGGTGCACGCGGCGTTCCAGATGGGCGGCGGGGAGGAATTTTCGGGAAGGTAATGAAAAGCGGAGAGTTATGGGGGATGGGTCAGACGCGAGTGGAGCGGAGACGAGAAAGAGGCAGGCGGTAATGGCTGCCTGCCCCGTGTAAATATTGCCAATCCGCCTTAGCGATGCTGGAGCTGCGGGCCGTTGTCTGGCGTGTTGGCCACCTTGCCGTTCGGCAGGATGGTGAGGTTGATGGCGGCGGGATTCTGGAGATGGAAGTCGAGGCGCGTTTCCGAGGGCAGAATGATCTGCTCGCCGCGTGTGACAGCGTTGACGCCAGCACCTGCACCGCCTCCGGCGAGCGCGCCGATAGCCGCGCCTTTGCCCCCACCTGCGATGGCACCGACGAGCGCGCCAAGGAGCGCGCCACCGCCGGCCTTCTCAGCAGTGTTCTTGCCGCGGGCCTTGCCTTCCTTGCTGTAAGTGTTCGTGTCGATGGGAATCTTCTGGCCGTGCGCGCTGATTTGCGTGAGTTGAAGAGTGAGCAGTGCGCTGCCCTTGAAGTGCGCTGCCTCATGGGCTTCCACGATGCTGCCGAGGACGGGCGCGCCGCGTGGAATGGCGACGAGGCCGTTGATGACGACATCCTGCGCGACGGAGGCGTGGAAGACGTCACCGGTCTGCGCTGTCTTTGTGTCAATGGCGTCGACGAGGCGAATGGGAATGTTGGTTCCGGAGGGAATGACGACATTGCGTTGAACAGGCTGGGGCGGCGGTGGCGGTGCTGCCTGAGCCTGCTGCACGGGCATGGGCGGCGGAGCCTGCTGCTGTGCCTGTTCCGCGCCGGCGGGCGGAAGATTGGCGCCGTTGTAGTTAGAGCCAGAGCCAGAGCCGGAGTTGGAGTAAGCCTGGCTGCTGCGTTGGCTGCGGTCGTGGTGAGAGCGTGAACGCTCGGGCGCAGGAGCCGGCGCAGATTCAGCGGGCTGAGAAGGCGCGGCGGACGAGGCCTGCTGTGCGGGACCCACGACGATATTGTTGACGACAGTCTTGATGCCGGAGACCGAGCCAGCATCATTGCCAGCGAGGGAGCGTGAAGCGTCATCGGGGACGGTTCCGGAGAGCGTGGCGACACCGTTGGCGACGCTTACCTGGATGTTCTGGCCGGAGAGCGCGGACTCACCCTGGATTTTTGATTGAACCGAGGAGGTGAGCTGTTGATCAGTCGGTGCCGATTTTTTGCAGCCGGTGGCGAGGGTGGCGGCAAGGGCCAGGATGGCGAAGGCTGCGAGTGGAAGGCGAGAGATGCGAAGGAATTGAGTCTTTCTCATCGGGAACTTCTCCGGTGTGGGTATCCCCATAGGGATGGATTTGGGGTGAGGCCGGAAGGAGCGCGAAAGGAGCAGGTTCCGGCGAGTTTCCGTGGCCGGGGCCGGGTAGCAGCTAGGGAAATTCCGGTCCCGCTGAAGCTTCGACGCAAGAGAGAACAAAACGCTCTACCATTTTGGATGCGCAAGGGCACGGCGGAGTTGGGAAAAGGCTACAGGGTGCAAAAAGGGTTACTTGCGGGGCTAGCTGCCGGGCAGGGGCGCGTAGTAGCCCTTGCGGGCGTGGACATGGTAGCCGTTGCCCTGGCACTCGACGGCGATGTGGCGGAAAGTGCCGTCCATTTTGGCGTTTGTGGGCGTGTAAGTGGCGACGTACTGCGAGCGGAGCTCGTCGGCGATTCGC
>JAJXXG010000975.1 GCA_021781255.1 Acidobacteriota bacterium | reverse complement strand
CAACACGCCGCAGGACAACGTACCGCCCCCGGCAGCCTACTGGAATCTGGCCGGTTCGCTTTACGCGTATCTCTACATCGAGCTGGCGCAGCAGCAGATTGATGTGGTGGGCGAGTCGCAACTGATCGGCTATCCCACGCAGTTTCCCAGCGTGAGCATGATGAACTGGCAGAACAACCAGCCGAATGCCCGCTACTGGGTGCTGAAGCTCATCAAGGACAACTTTCATCCCGGCGACAAGCTGGTCACGACAAAGGTGGAAGGCAAGAATAAAGATGCAGGCAACGTGGCCGCACAGGCCTTTGTTACGCCGGGCGGAAACAAGCTGCTGCTGGCGAACAAGCGCGCGTGGGCGGTGGATGTTTCGCTGCCCGATGCGGACAAGGCCAGCGCCGTCGCAGTGGATGGACAGACCGGCGACGGCCCGGCGCGCAGCGTAAAGCCGGAGGGCGGCAAGCTCCATCTGGAGCCCTTCGCTGTTGCGGTGGTGAACTGGTGAGCACGGGCGCGGCACCCGTCGAGGCGCAGCCGCTTAAGCGCTATGCCTTCATGCTGCGCCTGCGTCCCGGCGCGGCAGAGGCGTATGAGGAGGCGCATCGCGCAGTGTGGCCGGAGATGCTGGCGCTGCTGAAGCGCGCAGGCATCAGCGAGTACTCCATCTATCGCCGCGACGAGCTGCTGATTCTCGCGCTGCGGGCTGTGGACTTTGAAGCCACATGGAGCCGGATTGAGAATGATCCCGTGAACCTGCGCTGGCAGCAGGCGATGGCGCCTTACTTCGCGCCCCATGAAGGCTTGCGTCCCGGCGAGCGCTTTCCGATGATGGAAGAGGTCTTTTATCTGCCTTGACGACGGTCGGACCAGCAAGGAGCAACGATGAGCGCGGAGCAACCACTGCGCGTGGGTTTGTGCGGCATTGGGCTTGACGCCTATTGGAGCCAGTTTGCGGGGCTCAAGGCGCAGCTTGAGGGCTATGTGGCACGCGTGGCGGGGCGGCTGGCGAGGCCCGGTGTCGCTGTGGTGAACCTGGGCCTTGTTGACGCGCCGCAGCGCGCGCAACAAGCTGGCCGCCAGTGCCGCCGCGAAGACATCGACGTGCTGTTTCTCTATGTGACCACATATGCGCTCTCGAACACCGTGCTGCCGCTGGTGCAGCGCGCGGGTGTTCCGGTGCTGGTGCTGAATCTGCAGCCGGAAGCAGCCATCGATTATGCGGCCTTTAACCGGCTCGAGGATCGCACGGCCATGACGGGCCACTGGCTTGCATACTGCTCGGCGTGCCCGGTGCCGGAGATTGCCAATGTGCTCCAGCGGGCGCGCATTCCCTTCCATCAGGTGACGGGAGTGCTGGACGAAGATGAGACGTGGCGAGAAATCGAGGAGTGGCTTGCTGCGGCGCGCGTGCGCTCCACGCTGTCGTCTGCGCGACTCGGGTTGATGGGCCACTACTACAGCGGCATGCTGGACATCATGACGGACGTGACACTGGTCTCGATCGTCTTTGGCACGCACGTTGAGCTTGTTGAGGTGGACGAGCTGAGCGCTCTGGCGGGCGAGGTGCGGGAGGACGACATCACGCGCCGCGTTGCTGAGTTCCAGACCAGTTTCGATGTGCAGCCGGACTGTCCGCCCGATGAATTGCGCCGCGCCGCCCGGACCGCCGTGGCGCTGGACGCATTTGTCGCGCAGCATGAGCTGGACGCGCTGGCCTACTACTACAAGGGATCAGGCAATGACGCCAATGAAAACACGATGAGTTCCATCATTCTTGGCACATCCCTGCTGACCGCGCGGCACATTCCCGTGGCCGGCGAGTATGAGGTGAAGAACGTGCTGGCCATGAAGATGATGGACGTGCTGGGTGCGGGCGGCTCATTTACCGAGTACTACGCGATGGACTTCAACGACGACCTGGTGCTGATGGGGCACGACGGGCCCGGCCATATCGCCATTGCCGAGGGCAAGACCAAGGTGCGCCCGCTGCGCGTGTATCACGGCAAGGTGGGCCGCGGCCTTTCCGTGGAAATGTCTGTGAAGCACGGGCCGGTGACGCTGCTGTCCATTGCCGAGGATACGGAGACGCGCTTCAAGCTGGTGGTGGCTGAGGGCGAGTGTGTGCCCGGAGCGATTCTGGAGATTGGCAACACCAACAGCCGCTACCGTTTTCCGCTGGGCGCGCGGGGCTTTGTGAATGCGTGGAACGCGCAGGGGCCTGCGCATCATTGCGCTGTAGGCGTGGGACACGTGGCCGCGACACTGGAGAAGACCGCGGCGCTGATGGGAATTGGATTCCGTCGCGTCTGCTGACGCGCCTGCATTACACGTGCGCGAAGTGCAGCAGAAGCCCGGCGAGCGCGCCGCCCAGCAGCGGGCCGGCGATGGGAATGGGCGCATAGCTCCAGTTCGATCCGCCCTTGCCGGGAATCGGCAGCAGCGCATGCACGAGGCGCGGGCCAAGGTCGCGTGCGGGGTTGATGGCGTAGCCTGTCGTCCCGCCGAGCGAAAGGCCGATGCCCCACACGAGGCTTGCCACCAGCCACTGCCCCACGCCCGCCGCCGGTCCCGTGGCGGAGACGCCGTGGGAGCCGATGGCCCCGGCGACCACCACCAGCACCATCGTCCCAATGACTTCGCCGGCGAAGTTGAAGAGTGGGCTTCGCACCGCGCCGCAGGTGCAGAAGATGCCAAGCTTCGCGCCAGGGTCGGGCGTGAGCCGCCAGTGCGGGCCGTAGTGCAGCACCATGAGCGACGAGCCGCACATGGCGCCCAGCAACTGCGCAGACCACAAGGAAAGCAGTTGCGCGTAGTTGCCTGTGTTCACGGCGACGGAAAGCGTGATGGCGGGATTCAGGTGTGCGCCGGAACTGCCGAAGGCCTGCGCCACAAGCACGCCGCAAAGCACGGCCAGCGCCCATCCGGTGGTGACGACCATCCAGCCGGTATCGGCCGCATAGGACTTGCGCAGGGTCACGCCTGCACAGACGCCATTGCCCAGAAGCACCAGAACCAGCGTGCCCATAAACTCGCCAAACCATACTGAGTGCATGCAGAACATTCCTGACGCCGCGCTCCCATCCGAATGCGGAACGCGCCAGCGATGAATTTGCAGAACGCAAGCATTGTGCCTTGCCGGGCCCTGCTTCGCCAAGGGAAAGCCTTGCCCGCGCTGGCCGGGGGCATTGCTCTATGGTCCCGGCTTGATGGATTCGTGCGCGCCGATATCCGCCGTGGCGTACTTCGGCCAGTGTGTGAGCAGCTCATTCACCACGGTGTGGCCCACCGTGTAGGCCGCTTCGAGAGACGGCAGATAGGCGCTGTAGGCGCCGATGCGCTGGCGGGCCAGGCTGTCGGCGGCGCTCATGCCGCGCGGCTGCTGGTCAAAGTTGCTGACGGTGCGCAGGACCATGATGCGGCGCCAGTCCACGCGCCCGGCGCTGGCCAGGCCCTTGAGTGAGAGCAGCGTGCCGGTGTCTTCCATCGCCGTGGTGGCAAACTGCCCCTGGCCGCCAGTGAAGTAATTTACCCACTCCGCGGCCCATGCGTCGGAGAGTTTTCCATGCCAGTAGGTCGAGGAGGAAATCTCATCGCCCATGATCACGAGCGGCGGCCGCTGCGCGGCGGCGCCGTCGAATTCCGCGCGAATTTGCTGCAGCTTGTCGGAGTCGGCGAGGGGTGTTTTCTTTGTCAGATCAAACGCCCACTGGGCGAGATCGGAATTCAGCTCGTAGACCTGACCGTCGAGCGGCGCGGCGGGCGGCTCGAAGGGGCGCGTCTTGCGCAGTGGCAGATAGCCAGTGGACCAGTCATGCGGAATCTCACGCGCATCGATCTCATAGCCCAGGTCGCCATCGACCACCCATCGCGCCCACGCAGCCGAGCCCAGCGAGATGCGCTCCGGACTGCCCCCGGCGATGCCGGCGATGAGCCAGTAGGCGTGGCGCAGGTCAAAGCGCGGATCGAGGCCGAGCGCCATGATGGTGGACGCGGCGTGCGCCGTGCCCTGGCCGGTGAGCGCGACCATCTCGCCACTGCCGTTCATGCGCACGGCGTGATACCCGGCGGCCAGAGGATACACACGGTCGAGGTGGTCACGCTCCACCCAGTACTGCAGCTCGCCGGGCGCGTCGCCCGTGTCCTGCCCCTGCTCGAACATGGCGACCACGACAACCTTTACCTGGATGCGCTTCTGAGCCGCCCACGCGCAACCGGACAATGCGAGAAGCGCGATGAGGAGTGCAGGGAACAGCCTGACTTTTGAATCCATGGATTGATGATATGTGGAGTCCCTTCGTTGTAAAAAGTGGAATTGCGCCTGCGCCGGACGCGGCAGCCATGAGGCATGGAAACGGCGGCTGCCCGGAGCGATTTGACTTTTCCTTTTGCGCATTTCCGGGAGCGTGCATAGGATGGCTGTAATTCATTGCGCATGTTGCGAGGCGCACTTTGCGAGGAGTACATGGAGAAGCTGAACCGCTTGCAGAGCAGAAGGATGATGGCAGCAGCCGTGGCGGCAGTCTTGTTGACGGCAGCGATGACAGCGTGGGCGCAACAGCCCGCGCGTCACTGGGCGATTGTGGTGCATGGAGGCGCGGGCGTGATTGAGCGCTCGGCGCTTGGTCCGGCGGGCGACACGGCGTATCGCGCATCGCTTGCGAGGGCAACTGAAGCCGGATCCAAGGTCCTGGCGCAGGGCGGCAGCGCGCTTGATGCGGTAGAGGCCACGATCCACGTGCTCGAGGATGATCCGCTCTTCAATGCGGGCCGCGGCGCGGTGTTTACCTCCGACGGCAGAAACGAAATGGACTCGGCGATCATGGATGGTTCCAACCTGATGGCGGGTTCAGTGGCGAGCGTCTCGCGCACGCGGCACCCGATCAGCCTGGCGCGGGCGGTGATGGAAAAGACTCCGCACGTTTTTCTTGTGGGCAAAGGCGCGGACGACTTTGGAGCGAGCATCGGGCTTGAGCAGGAACCGCCGAGCTACTTCTTCACGGAGAGCCGTTGGCAACAACTGGTGAAGCAACTGAAGAAGGAAGGCAAGCCGATTCCGCCGCGGCCGGCAGGCGTACCGGCTGAGGGCAAGACGGTGCCGATGGCGTTCTTTGACGAGTCGCCGGGCTCGCGGCACTACGGCACGGTGGGCGCGGTGGCGCTGGACGTGAAGGGGAATATTGCGGCGGGGACTTCGACGGGCGGGATGCAGGCCAAAATGCCGGGGAGGGTGGGCGACTCGCCCATCATTGGCGCGGGGACGTATGCGTCGAACAAGTCATGTGCAGTTTCAGGCACGGGCACGGGCGAGTACTTTATCCGGCTGACGGTGGCGCGCGAGGTGTGCAATCTTGTGCAGTTCAAGGGCATGCCGTTGCAGCAGGCGGCGGATGCGGTGATTCACAAGGAACTGGAGGCACTGCACGGCGACGGCGGCGTTATCGCCATTACGCCGGATGGGCAGATGGCCTGGAGCTTCAACACGCCGGGCATGTTTCGCGCGCAGATGCGCGAGGGCGGCAAGCTGCAGGTGGGGGTGTATAACGACGAGCCGTAGGGCGCAGCGGCGGATGTTTCAGAGTTCGCCGAAATTCTCTGCAAGCTTTCTGTGGAAAAGCGCAAATATTTTTTCGGGGGGGGGAGGGGGGGGTACGGGTACGGACCGGGCGCATGACTGACAGATTGAACCGGGGGCATACCTGACAATTTTGCGGGGCTCTGGCTTGGCATGGTTTTATTGTGCGCCTATGGGGAGAAATACTCTGCAAAGTGGCGGCGAGGTTTTGCGCTTGCGGAATGAGTGGGTTAGGGGCGAGTGCGGGTGCGGAGCGGTTGACAGGGCGCTGGAGTGAACGGCCGAGGGTAGCTTGGGTTGCTTCCGGTTGGGCGACGAGAGTACCGGAACTAATTCACTTGCAGCGACGTAGCTGTCTGTAAGTAGCATAGGGGCGGCGAAATGGATCACCTCCACACCGCGTTGAAGTTTTCTGTGTGGTCCCTCGAAGCTCTCAGTGTGCCTCCCCTTTTCTTCGCATTGATTCTATCCGCGATCAGTCTCGTTTGGGCTGGATTAAAGCAACGACCCTTCAAAACAGGGCGCTGGAAAACGCATCATTGGTTCGTCATCAGTCATGTGCTTTTCTTCGTTGGTGCTATGGCTGTTGCTGTTTTCGGGGCGAATCCGAACACGAATCCAACCATTCAACATCCTCCGATTCCCGCCGCGAGGCTTTGTCTGGATCTTGTGACATACGGATCGATTACGTCGTGTGGATTCTGGATTTGGCGAATGAAAGGGTTTCGGTGGTACGCGGCAAGTCTGCTGCTTGTGGCTGAAGTGGTGGTCTGGGGAGCGCTATTCATTGCGGGCATGTCCGTCTCGGGTGACTGGCTGTGACAGCGTTCCCGCAGTTCCACGCATTACCGGGTAACCGGAAGTTACCTGGAAATTGGCCCTCAGGGGCTGAAGCCGTGCCCTGACGCAAGACTTTGCGAGTGGCGAGCTTTTTCGCGTCCTGTGAAGTCGTGGCCTTTCGCATGGCGAGGTTGCGCGGGTTGGGTTTCGTGGAGTCCCAGGTCTCAAAGGCGAGACCTGGGGCACCCAGCGAACGTCCCCCTTGCCCTTCTGACACCGGTAGGCGGCAGGAAGTTGCATGGGAGGTTGCGATCTTACGCCCGCTCTGCCATGGGGACCCAGTGCGAGGGATACTCGGGTCCGATGTAGTCGGCGCGGGGGCGGATGAGGCGGTTGTCGTCGAGCTGTTCGATGACGTGGGCGGCCCAGCCGGCGATGCGGCTGATGGCGAAGATGGTCGTGTAGAGGTCGATGTCGATGCCGAGCATGGCGTAGGTCGAGGCCGAGTAGAAATCGACATTGGCGTTCAGCTTCTTTTCCGCCTTGATGTAGAGCTCGATGGCGCGGGACATTTCAAACCACTTGGACTGGCCTGCGTCCCTGCCGAGCTGCTCGCTCATGCGGCGCAGGTGGGTGGCGCGGGGGTCTTCCGTTTTGTAGACGCGGTGGCCGAAGCCGGAGACCTTCTGCTTGGCGGCCAGCATGTTTTTCACGTACTCGACCGGGTCCGCTCCGGCCTTGTCGATAGCCAGCAGCATGCGCATTACAGCCTCATTGGCGCCGCCGTGCAGCGGGCCCTTGAGCGCGCCGATGGCGCCGGTGACGGCGGAGTGAATGTCCGACAGCGTGGCGGCGATGACGCGGGCGGCAAAGGTGGAGGCGTTGAGCTCGTGGTCGGCGTGGAGGATGAGCGCAATGTCCAGCGTGCGGGTGGCTGTCTCGGAAGGCTTGTTGCCGGTGAGCATCCACAGGAAGTTGGCGGCGTGGCTGAGGGAGCGGTCGGGAGGGATAATCTCCAGGCCCTTGCGGATGCGGTCGTAGATGGCCACGATCATGGCGATCTGCGAGGTGAGGTTGTAGCTCTTGCGCACGTTGGCGTCGTGGGAGTTGTCCTTCTCGTCGGCGTCGTAGAAGCTGAGGGCAGAGACGGCGGTGCGGAGCACTTCCATGGGCGAGGCGCTGGAGGGGAAGCTGCGGAGCATGTCGATGATGCGCTGGTCGACCGAGCGGGAGAGGGCAAGCTGCGACTGGAACTCGCGGAGCGCGAGCTGATTGGGCAGGCGGCCGTTCCAGAGCAGATAGGTTGTTTCCTCGAAGGTCGAATTCACCGCGAGCTCGTGAATGTCGATGCCCCGATAGGCCAGTACACCCGCTTCTCCATCAATCCAGCAGATTCCGGAGTTTGCGGCAACGATTCCTTCCAATCCTTTTCCAATGACTGCAGTCGACATAAACGTTGAATCTCCCCTTGTTTTGGCTGTTGCTTTTTGGCGATTCTGGCCCAGGTATCAGCCCCGGAAAAAGGCCCGGAGTGCAAAAAAGCAGTAAAGCTCTTTATAGCGTAGCCATTCGATGGTTGTCACGGCGGGCGGGAATGGGATGCCGCAGCCAGGGGGGCCGGCGCTGGCGCGGCGGGCTCCCGAAAAATCCTCTCCTCGCTTCCAACTCCAGTTCGTTCTATATTCTGGACAACCGTCGGGAAGCGAGCGGCAAGCGGCTCCATGGCTCAGCCGTTCGGTTCCCGGTGAAGGCCGAAGAATTGGAAGTTTTTGCAAGAGGAGCGCCGAACAGGCATAGAACAGGATAGGATTCTGCCATCAGGTAAGAAGCGGTTCGCGCAGCGGGCCGTTATGGAAAAGGAAGGCAAAAGCATGAGCGAACTAGAAAATCCACCCCGAACTTATTCCGGCGCACTGCTTGGAGTGATCGCCGCAGCCCTGGTGCTTGCCGTTGGCGGGCTGATCTGGACCTACACGGTGAGCAGCCGGCTGTCGCACACGGAGGCGGCGCTGACCGCGGCCAACCAGCAGAACGCCAGCCTGGCCGCAGAGATGCGCGAGACCAATGCCCGTCTTACGGTAGCCACCGACGAGCTGGGTAAGTCGCTGGGTCTGACCCAGAAGCAGCTTGACGCCCGCGCCCAGGCCATCATCCAGCGCGAACAGGCCGACAACAAGCGGCTGGAGGCTGCGCAGAAGCAGACGGCGCAGCAGGTCAGCAGCGTCTCCAGCGAAGTGTCGAACGTGAAGACGGACGTGGGCGGCGTGAAGACGGACGTGGCAAAGACGCAGACCGATCTCGCGGGCGCGATTTCGCAACTGCAGTCGATGAAGGGTGATTTGGGCGGCCAAAGCACGCTGATCGCGCGCAACCACGACGAGCTGGAGTTGCTGAAGCACAAGGGCGACCGCAACTACTACGAGTTCACGCTCGACAAGGGCCACCGCAAGCCCGTAGGGACCGTGAGCCTGGAGCTGCGCAAGGCCGACATGAAGAAGAGCCGGTTCACGCTCATGGTGTATGCCGACGACAGGCGGTACGAGAAGAAGGACAGAAACGTGGACGAGCCGCTCCAGTTCTACAGCGGCAAGGAGCCTGCGCTCTACGAGATCGTGGTGAACTCCATGCCCTCGAAGAACAAGGTATCGGGGTATCTCTCGACGCCCAAGACCGGGCCTGCTCCGGCTAGCGCTCAGTAACGGCGTTCTGGGGCTTCAGCGTCAGGCTGGGCAGGTAGCGAAAGCCGAAAGTGAAGTCCAGGGTCTTGCGCGCGTCCCATTGCTGTTTGGTCAGGCGGAAGGAGGAGACGAAGGTTCCCTCCACCGTCTGGCCGGGCTGGATGGTCGTTTCCGGCGAAAGCGCCTCGGCGCGCCACGGTTGCAGCTCGGGATAAGCGAGGAAGGCGCGGTCATATTGCGATTTCGCGGCGGCATAGCTTGCATGGATGCCGTCGTCCAGCGTGGCGTTGGTCAGAATCTGATGGAGAAACAGCGGCTGCTTGCTCTGGTTGTGCAGCCGTGCGCGCGCAAACACCAGCACCAGGTCAAATCTTTCCTGCGGGATAGCCGCGCCGGCAGCGTCAAAGCCGGCGGTCTGGGTGTGCAAGGGATGTGCCCACACCTCAAGGATCTCGCCAGTCGCGGCAGGAGGCTTTTCGCCGGCGATGACATAGATGGCAATGGCCGCGCTGACCAGGATGACGGCCGCAACGCTGGCCCAGATCACGTGGCTGGTTCCCTTGGTGAACGCTTCGCCCTGGGCGGCGTCATCCTTGTCCTGCGGGGTTTCCTGATGCAGCAGACTCATAGCGCCCTTATCTTACTCTCCGCGAGGGCCTGGTGAGAGACGAAAAAACCGCGTCTGGGCCGAAATTGCCCATTTCGTGTACTGCTTTTCTGGGGACACGGGGGTCGCGCTCAGGGACGCGGCCTGAGTGCGGCAAGGAATTTCTTCGTGCCCAGGGTGTTCAACACGTCTTCCGGCGCGAGCCATGCCCGTCGCAGCTGGCGAACGCCGTATTCGATTTTCGCCAGATGCCGGATGTCGTGCGCGTCGGTGCTGATGACAATCTTGCAGCCCAGCTCTTTGGCCAGGCGCAGGTCGCGGTCGCACAGGTCCAGCCGCTCGGGTGCTGCGTTCTGCTCCGCGGCCACTCCCAGCTCGGCGGCCCGGCGCAGCACCGCCGCCATATCCAGCGCAAAAGGCTCGCGGCGCAGCAGCAGGCGCCCGGTGGGATGGCCCAGAATGCGGGTGAAGGGATTCTCGATCGCACGCAAGACGCGGGCCGTCATGTCGTCGCGGCTCATGTCAAAGCGGGTGTGGACGCTGGCGATGACGATATCCATCTGCGCCAGCACTTCGTCGTCCAGGTCGAGCCTGCCGTCAGCCAGGATGTCCACTTCAATGCCGGCGAAGATGCGGATGCGGCCCTCCATCCGCTTGTCCGCCTCTTGAATGCGCCGGATGTGTTCGAGCGCGCGCTTCTCGTCGAGGCCGTTGGTCATGGCCATGTTCTTTGAGTGGTCGGTAATGGCGATGTACTCGTAGCCGCGCTTGAGGCCGGCTTCTGCCATCTCGTGGATGGTGTTGCGCCCATCGGTGGCGGTGGTGTGCATGTGCAGGTCGCCGCGCAGGTCGGCCAGCTCAATGATGCGGGGCAGCTTGTGGTGGGCGGCGGCTTCGATTTCGCCCAGGTTCTCGCGCATCTCCGGCGGCATCCAGTCCATGCGCAGCGCCTTGTAAATCTCCTCTTCGGTGGCCGCGGCAACGGTGGAGCCGTCGTCCAGCCGCGCCAGCGCCCACTCGCTCAGCGTATAGCCCATTTTCAGCGCCCGCTGCCGCAGCGCGACGTTGTGCGCTTTTGATCCCGTAAAGTATTGCAGCGCAGCGCCATAGGACTCCGATGGCAGCAGTCGAACGTCCACCTGCATGCCATTGGAGAGGTGAAAGCTGACCTTGTTTTCGCCCTTGGCGATGATGTCGAGAATTTCCGGATAGGCGGCGACATATTCGACCGCCGCGCCTGTGTGCTCCGGCTGGCAGGCCGGGCCGGTTACCAGCAGGTCCAGGTCGCCCACAGTCTCGCGGCCGCGGCGCAGCGACCCGGCAGGCGACACCTTCTGAATACCTTTGAAGGCGAGCAGGTAGGTGGCGATGCGCGCGGCGGCATCCTCGGCCACATCGATGCGGAAACGCCCCGTGCTGCGGCGATAGTCTTCGATGCCTTTGCGCAGCTTTTCAATCTGCTTTTCGCCCATGCGCGGCAGACCAGCAAGCCTTTCTTCTTCAATGGCTTGTGCAAGCTGGTCGATGCTGGCGATTTTGGCCGCGTCCCACAGCAGGGCAACGGTCTTCGGACCCATGCCTGGCAGCTTCAGCAGCTCCAGCAGGCCCGCGCCGTATTTCGCCAGCAGCTCCTCGCGCAGCGGCATCGTGCCGGTGGCGGCAAGCGCCTGCAGGTGCGAGGCCATGCCCTTGCCGATGCCGGGAATCTCAAGCAACTGACCGGTGTCAGAGGCGATGGCGGCCAGGTCCACGGTCGTCTGCTCCACGGATTCGGCGGCCCGGCGGTAACTGCGGATGCGAAAGCTGTCTGCGCCGTCGATCTCGAGCAGATCGGCGGTTTCAGAAAGCAGGCGGGACATGGCGGCGTTATCCACTGCGAGAGCCTCCGCGAACAGTATCCGCGATTGGCTCGAGGAAAACGAGCGGACAGGGAGAGCGAGGAAGATTTTTCAGACGGCGTGGAGACGCGACCCGTGGCATCGGCGGGCTGCTGCGCAAGTGTGCGGAGCTGCCACCCACTGCCCGGGCTGGCGCTTGAACTGCAATGTGAGTGCGACGCAGCGCGCAGGCATAGAAGACGCGCGCCACCTGCCGGTGGGTGTGCTGTTACGCCTGGCGACAGGTGCGCTACTAGGCTGCGGTGTGGGCGACATCCCTCAGCCGCAGCACTGCTTCGGCCTGGGGGCCTTTCTGGCCCTGGGCGATGTCGAACTCCACATCATCGCCCTCTTTCAGCGTTTTGTAGCCGTCCAACTGGATTGCCGAGTAATGGACGAACACATCCGGGCCGTCTTCACGTCCGATGAATCCGTAGCCCTTGGCGTTGTTGAACCACTTGACTTTGCCTTTGTATTGAGCCACAGGGGTCTGCCTTCCTTGCGTCTTGATGTGTAGCCGGCGAGAGCAGCGTGTAGGAACGCACACCGATAAAAGCTATGACGCCAAAATCGCGCGAAAGGTTG
>JAJXXG010000758.1 GCA_021781255.1 Acidobacteriota bacterium | reverse complement strand
GCCCGTTCCCTGCGCATCGCCTTCGTTCTCAACGAGGCCCTGCGCATCCGCTCCGGTTGCCGATGGAAAGTCAGGCATTCTTGGACGCTCCGATATTCACGATCTTGTCGATATGGTTTTCGCTCACGAGCCAGACTTCATCCTTCGGAATAGCGTCATTGATCTGAACCGGAATGCCGCAGTATGCCAGCGCCTCATAAACCGTAACTGTCGTCTTGGGGCGGAACAGGCGATCCCAGTTGTTGCGGTATTGATCTGAGGCGATTTGGCTTCTGATTTCAGGCATTGTCGCGGATTCTGATGAGGTTTCCGGCGGGGCCGACCCGATAGCTTCGGTCGCTCATCTTGACGATCTTGCCGGGTTCATAGACTTTGGCCGATACAAAATCGGGCCGCGCAGCCTCGCGTGCCAGTGTTTCGGCATCGAAAGGCTGAATCGAGTGAGAACCATCTTGATAACTGACGTTCATGATCTACGCTCCGTGGTGCATCGAACTCAGGCCGAGACCGGCGATAGCGCGTTTCCGAAGGGTGGGATTCTTCGAGTGCGTGGCCTTCCGCATCCGTTCCTGCCCGACCTTCTCGCCCTCTGGAACATGCAACATGCGATGCAATGCGCCTTCCTTGACGTGAAAACTGCCCTTGTGCCCAAGATCAACGGTATGGCTTTTCATATTCGACCGCTCCGGTAAACTACTGAAATCGGTAGCCTTGTTCCACTCATCGACATCGCCTAGAGCCTTGCGCCCCTCTGGGCTATTGCCCCAGCGTGCCTGTGCTTTCGAGACGAATGGCATTCAGCCGCTCCTTGACTCGCTCGACCACCGGCGCGGGTATCTGCCGTCCGCGCACCATCTGCTTGGCCGCCGCCCTGATCTGCGCCGGCGTAGCGCCCCAGCGCATCGAGGACTCTTCCCGCAGATACGCCTCAACCAGCAGCTGCAGGTTCCGGCGCGCTTCCTGCTTCCGCTTGTCCATTGGCAGGCTCCTCCGGTGTCGATTCGCTCACCTGCGCATTCAGCCTCGCCTCCAATTCAGAGACACGCTTTTCCAGATCGCGAATGACCTGCTGCAAGTTCAGGTTCCCGATCGGCAGCGCCATCACTCGCCCTCTTCCATGCCGTCGTGCTCCGGCTCGCCTTCGCCGGCAATCTGCTTCATGTGCTCATGCAAGGCATCCATGCTCTCATGCTCGTGCGGCCCGCTGTGTTCGCCAGCCTCCGAGATGTGATGCGAGGTGTGGCGCCCATCGCCGTGATGCTCAATGTGCGAATGCGCGTGCCCGGTTGCCGCGTGGCGCGCCGCGAGGTGCTGCTTGATCTCCTCGTCGCCGCCCGCGTTCTCAGGCTCCGTCTCATGCGGCATCGGCGCTTCCTTCTCGCGCGAGCCGCCCAGATAGCCTTTGCCAAACTTCATGCCATAACCCGCCGTTGCCATTTAGTTCTCCTTGAAATTCTCTGGATTGGCCGCAAATTCGGCCTGAATGCGTTCCCAATCGGCGATCGGGCGAGCCTGCGCCTTCGCTTCGCGCTGCGCCTTCATGTACTTGAGGGATTCAATCTCTTTGCCTTGCGCCTGGATCAGCGCCTCGAGGCTCGTGCAGTACTCGCGCATCGACTTGAGAGCTGCACCTACTTCCTCCCAGCCAATCAGCGACCTGAGCCACGCACGAATCATTGCCTTTATCAACGCACTTTTGCTCACCAAAGTCAATATCATTCTCTAATCCCACCAGTTGCGCGGCTCTTTTGCCTTGATCCGCCGCTCCGTCTCGGCGAGCTTGGCGAAGTGTAGCGCCATCGGGTCTTGAATTGCAGCCTGTTCCTTGACGACTTTCTCCTCCCGCGTCTCGGCCATCGGGAAGGCTGCAAAGCTCATCGCCAGGGCATCCCCATTATCAGGACTCGCCAGCCCTCGCGCTTCCATATCCTCTTTGCGCTCAAGCTGGATTGTGAACTTGTCCGTGTACCAGTACTCGACGCCGGTCAAATGCTCCTCAAACTCTGGCTCATCCGGTATATCGCCACCGGCAAGCCATTTCTTCATCGCGCCCCAGACCTCGGCCCTCCGATTCCGGTACATGAACGGGTCGGCAGCCGGTGATGCCCCGTGGAACTCCTGCAACTGGAATGGTGTATGGCTCGCATACCAGCGTGCAATCGCCGTCTCCGGCCACTCCCTGAACGGCTGATTCGGCTTGGGCAGGTCTGTCCTGATCTTATCCGCTACCGCGCCACCGATGCCGTCGCCGTCCACGATGCACACGCGGGCGTTTTGCTCGATGATGTGATGCTCGACCCGCATGGCCGTCTGTTGTGTGTCCCAGCCTCTGCCACGCTCCAGAACCACCGCGTTGTCGCCGCGCCTGAGCAGGATGACCGTCTGGTTTGACCCGAACCGTGCCACATCCACGCTGATGATAGGCCAGCCGCTTGGAGCCACGCGCCGCTTACGCGCTGCTGCGGCCAGATCCTGCGGAATGAACTGGCTCGACCCGGCCCGCGGGAACTCGCCGCGAACGCGCACCCGCACGAAGTCGCTATCCTCGCCGTAATCCTCAACCCACTTGTCGAACAGCGCCGTATTTGTGCCTGGGACTGTCCGCGCGTCAATGTGCCGCGTCTTCCAGCGATGCGCCATCTTGCCGAAGCACTCGCGGAAGTCGCCTGTATTTTGCGTGGGGTTGCCAAAGGCTAACCAAATGATCTCAGTATCTTTATCGGTCAATGCGCCCTGCGTCACCTGCCAGATTTTAGGCGGGATGCCGGACGCCTCCTCAAAAATGACAACGATGCGACGGCCAAGGTTGTGCAGACCCTGGAATGCCTCGGTGTTGTTCTCGGACCACGTGACGCGGTCCAGCCGCCAGCTATCCTCATGCCCACGCTGTGTGCTCACGACGCGCGTTGCCGTCTTCTGCCACCAGTCGGCATTAATCGCCATGCCAAACCATTTGCTGATCTCTGGCCAAGTCTTAGTC
>JAJXXG010000769.1 GCA_021781255.1 Acidobacteriota bacterium | reverse complement strand
TCGATGCGAAATTCGCGGAACCAGGGAAAATACCGCCGCTCAATAGAAGCGCTGAATCCACCAGGAACTTGCGGCGTGTGCGACGAATGGTCATTCTGCAGAAGTCTTTCGCGGGAATTCCGAATCAGTGGACATCCAATTGGGCTCGCGTCTTCGAACTGCCGTCAATATGCCTTGCAGCGATACAGAGCCCGAGATCGAAAATTCCGTGGTGCGGAACAAACTCGAAGAAGTTAGCTCAGACATATTGTTTTAGACCAGGACGCAACGATATTGAATGAGTGCTCTAGAGCATTTTAGGTAAAGGTATAGACCGGGCTCCAAGGGCCGGAGTGGCCGTTCTATCAAGGAACGGCCACTCGTAACCCCTCTTCTGGACCACCGTATTCCCTGAAATGCGTTAAAACCCAACTTTGACGTCGCTTCGTTCATCCAAGGGATAGATCAGATTTACATTGCGCGACGTAATCAGCTGGTGCTTGACGAAGACGGCAGCCGGAGCGGGTTTGTTCTGCAAAATGTTGAGCGCAAGAGGAATGATCTCATCGCCGTACCGCTCAGGAAAATAAGCGACGGTGCCCACAAGACGCGTGCCGGGTTTGCGCAGCTCGATGCGCGCGTCGCGAATGGCATTCTGCCCCATAACGGCGCACAGATGACTGGCGCCAACCTCCTCAAATGCCCGAAGCGCGGCGAGGGCGCAGATGTCATTGACGGTACCGACCAAGGTGCGTCGCGCTGGAGAGCGGCGAAGGCAGTGGCGGAGGATCTCGAGCACCTGTTCGAAGCTCCCCCGGCCGTTGAGGCGCGTCATGGGAACGTCGCCGATCTGAGGCAGCTCAGCGCGCAGGCCGTCGACCAGGCCAGTGAGACGCAGTTCCAGCAGAGAGCCCGCGATGGGCAACTCCAGCAGCAGAAGTTGATCCACTTTGCCCGCCCAGTTATCCCGTGCCCAGCGCCCAAGCGCCTTTCCGCCAATCAGGCCGGCTTTGTAATTGTTTGCTCCGAAGTAGCTGGCGCCCGGGTGAGGAACCTCGATCGCGATGACCGGAGTGTTCGATTCAAGAAACTTGGACGCGAGCACCGGCGCCACGCGTTCATAGGTCTGAAATTCAAGCACCAGATCGACCCGCTCCTTGATGAGAAGATCGGCATTGCGCAGCGCTTCGCGGGCACTGTACCGGTTGTTTACGGTGATCAGATGAACGTGCTCCCGGGCGGCTGCTTTCTCCATACTCTTGACCACTTCGCGAGAGAATTCAGAGTCGCCCTGGGCGGCAAAGCCTATGCGAAACGGTCGTGCGGTCAGTGGGGCGAAGCGGCTGCGGTAGCTTCCCGCTCTGGAGCGCTCCAGCAACCCCCCATGAATGAGGGTGCGTGACAGGCGAAAGGCCGTGGTCTTGGGGAGTTGGGTCCGGTGCACGATGTCGCCGAGCACCAACTCTTCGCCCAGGGTGCGAAAGGCCTTAAGGACCTCGCAGGCGCGCAGAACGGTCTGAGATTCGTTGCGATCGCACTTCCGCTCTTCCCGCAGGTTTTGCGGAAGCTCCTCGATCGAGGTGCGAACGTCGGCTCTGATGCGCGGGCGCGTGGATGTGATCACGGTGTCACCTTCAAGGCTGCCATCCTATATTCCGGAATATGGAATATACAACGCTTGAATCGACTGATTTCAGGCAAATTGCGAGAAGGCGAAAAATTCCGCATAGTGGAACACGCTCGGGGATTCATGTTGCTCCGGACAGCATGACGGCCTCCTGCGGGAAATCAGTGACTCAGGTGATTGGCATTACTATGGCCGATATCCGCATGGCGAGCACGCCGTACTCCTCTCCTCGAATAGGCGATCCGCTCCAGGGGCTTATGTGCGTGCGTCGAGTCTCACGCGGGCCACGGCGTAAGGCAGCAGGTCGAGAGAGGGAAGGCTCTCCGCCTCTCGGATCCTGAGTGATCCAGGCCCTGGCTTCTCGAAGTTTTCCTCGTCCAGCAAGGCAATGGACCCGATCCCCCCGGTGCTCTGAAGTAGGACCGTCTGAGTCTCATCCGTGAGGTTGGCGAGCCACGCGATAGGAATTCCGTCCCGATCGTTTCCGGCGATCGCGGCGACCTCCGATCCGCTGGAATTGCAGCGGTATCGCGAATGGCCTCCCAGTTCGGCGAGACCGCGCGCCGTGTGGAAGGCGGGATGGAGTAGAGGCTCACCCACGGTGCCGGCGGAGGCCAGCCCCAGAGGTCCGGTCAAAGCCCCCACGGTCCATGCCTGCACCCGCCCTTCGGCTAGCCCGGCCACATACCCGATCATCCATGCCGCAGCAAACAGGCTGTTCTGTCTCGGATCGTCATTCGTCATCGTGATTCGGCAGCGACCCGGGTTTTCCATAACCCGCGATCCGTATGGGTTATAGCGCATACCGATGGTCGACGGACCGATTCTGTAATCTACATTGTTTCCGATGATTGCGCGGGCCGAGCGGACAATATAGGGCATAGCCTGCAGCGTCTGCATCACGCTTCGATCATCCGCTGCGTGCACGATGGGGCAGGTGCAGTGCGAGACGAAATCGAGGCGATCGACCGGGGGATGCTTGCGGTTGAGTTCCGTGAAGTAGCTTAGAGTGCCTCCGCCGATCGCCAACCGCGGAAACGCCTCACGCGCCGCCTGGTAGATGCGGGCGAGTGGCGGACAGGGAGGCCAGGCTCCGCCCGGCAGCGTGGATTGTCTGTCTGCCGCCGGGGAGACCATCACCGCAGCCAGCTTCAGGCCGACCTCCGCCACCATCGTCGCCACCTCGCGCAGTTCCTCGTCCACGCCGCGCTGAGCGGGGAGCACCAGTTCTAGAACGGGTTCCAGTTCATCGGAGAATTGCCGGACGATTTCCGCAAAGTGGGATAAATGCCTTTGCCCATGGCCCGCGGAGGGATCGAAATGCAACAAAATAAGTTGCGGATGCATCCTCGTGAGCAAGTGGGTATGTGGGTTCGCCGCCG